>CAYUXD010000209.1:0-4748 GCA_964448655.1 uncultured Eubacteriales bacterium | reverse complement strand
GTGTCTTTCATAAAAGATTTCTCACTCGTGATATACGGGCTTTTGTTCTGATGTTATTTAAGCTTCAATATTCATACTCTAAATTTTATGTGTTTTTGGAGGGAGAACACCCCTCCTGCCATAAAAAAGGCCAAAGAGAATTCTGGCATAAAAAAAGAAGACACAGTGGCGAATTTTTCCGACAGGGATATAGAGAAACATCACGATCGCCAGTAAAAAAAATAATGGAGTTGATCTCACCAAATATGTATGGACAAAGGCAAAGATCAGGAAGAGGTCTACAATAGTGTTTGCAGCGAAATCATCCGGGCAACTTATTTTTCTCATTATGGGAAGAAAAATTCTTTTAAAAAGGAGAGTGAAGCCGCCCAGAAATCCCAGGAAAAAGAGAAACCGCAGGATAGAGATAAAAAACTTGGATAGTTCTAAAGAAAAGATGAAGGAAATAAGATAGAACAGAGCTGCAAATATGCCGGCATGATACAACATTCCCGCAAAGTATGAGGGGAGGTGCTTGCTTGAGCTTTCCTTCTTCCAGGGCAACATTCCCCGTCCGAAGGCATATAAAACTCCTTTTTTTGCATCACCTCGAGGCTCTGCATAAAGAGGTTTTTTGCCGAAGGAAAAGGTTTTTAAAGCCAGAATGGAAAGAGAGATTATAGAAAAAAGAAAAGAGAAAATGACTCCAAATCTTAGTAAAGAAAGCATAGAGGTCCTGTCATCTTAAACACAACCATCAGGTTTGGGAAGTCCGGCGACCTTGCACGCTCCTTTGGCAGGTCCGGAAGGGAAGAGTTCATAGATGTACTTAAGCTGAAAACCTGTGTTTTTGCAGAGCTTACGAACCATGGGAGCTAATTTCTTTTCTAGATAATAATTTCGAATATAGTTAATGATAGCCCAATGATCATCAGTCAAATTTCCTATTCCTTCTTCTTCTTTGGCTAAAAGCTCTGCTACATCCTTGGCCCAATCCTCATGATTGGCTAAAAATCCTTCTTCATTGACTTCTATCTTTTTTCCTTTTACTTCGATAAAAGGCATTGCAAACTCCTCAATTATTTTCTTATTTAAAACGAGCTATTATAGCACATCCAAGTTACATGTTTTAAATCTTTTTTTAAAAGTGGAATGATATGATCAAAATTCACTATTAATGTTAGGGCGAGAGGGCTATACTAGTCGTCTTTTTAATTTTCATGTAACTTGGAGAAGGCAATGAAGGGAAACATTTCCAAAACTTCCTCTGGTAACGGAATTGGAAATGCTTGCATTCTGAATAAAATATTTGACAAAAAAGATATAAGAATCTTTATTATGAGTGAAGTGAAAATACATCGAATTTAAGAAAGGAGGATAGATACATATGAAAAGACATCTTAACTGGATGTTATCCATTAGTTTGCTTCTTATAATCGCTTCTGCTCTAACGTACACTATTCATTATTTCATTTTTCGCGACCTTCATCACATTTTCATTTATATGATAGGAGATTTTGGATTTCTTTTTCTTGATGTACTTCTTGTAATCCTGCTTATCGAGGGATTACTCTCCAGAAGAGAGAAGCGGTCTATCATGAACAAGCTGAATATGGTTATCGGGACTTTTTTCAGTGAGGTCGGGCTGGAACTACTCAGGAAATTTTCCAATTTCGTCATAAACTCCCAAGACTTAGAGAGACAGTTAGAACTCAGCCCTGAATGGGAGAAAAAAGATTTTAAAAAAGCAATGACTGCTGTTCAGAATTTTCCTTATGAAATTAAAATCGATAAAACTAGTCTCTCTGAAATTCGGGAGTTTCTTCTTAGCAAACGATCTTTTTTGATGCGTCTCCTTGAAAACCCTAACCTACTTGAGCACGAACGCTTTACTGATTTGCTCTGGGCTGTTTTCCATTTGACAGAGGAGTTGGTATTTAGAGGAGACCTGTTGGAAGACCTTCCAGATACTGATTATGAACATTTAAACATAGACCTTAAACGAGCATATTCGCAGTTGACAATTGAATGGATATCCTACACTGCCCATCTTAAGGAGAGCTATCCTTTCCTCTATTCTCTTGCTGCTAGAGTCAACCCGATGAATCCTCTAGCCTCACCAGTTGTGAGTTGATACTGTATGGATTTGATTCATCATTCTTATTCTTGCAGAAAAGGACAGTATCTTTTACAATTATTCGATATATTCGATAAAAATTATCAGAGGAGGACAGTATGGTTGAGCGCCGATTAAGAGTTTTTCTTACAGGCCTATTTGTCATTTTAGGTTCCATTCTTCTGTTGTATTCCCAGGCAGATCTTTCAGTTAAAGACATTGTGGAAAAAAACATCCAAGCAGCAGGAGGAAAAGAGGCATTATCAAAGGTTAAGAATTATTCTTTCAAACATGGCCTTAGAACCTATTATATGGCGACTTCGGGCCTTATGAAGCTGACAGATGGCAAGGAACCTGTCATTACAGAGGTTATACTGGTGGAAGAGGACAAGGTTAAAAGAAACTGCTTCAATAATATCACCGAAATGGCAGGATTTGTGAAGTCTACATATCAGTGTTTAGCGCAACTAAGAGGTGGATTATTTACTCTAATTAATTTTAAAGATCAACTGGAGTTTAAAGGACTGAAGAATTTTGGACCTAAAAAACATTATATGCTGACGACTAACATAGGGGAATTAAACGTTGAATTTTATCTTGACTCTGATGAATTCACTCTCAAGAGATTAGTCTTTAAAGGTTTTGACCAATCTCGAGGCAAATACGAAGTTAACTACGACTTTGGGCCATACCAAGAGATAAACGGAATTAAGATTCCATCTTCCTGGTTTAGCTCTCAGGTAGGAGCCCGGGGCAGCACTTATGGAATCTCTGATGTGAAAATAAATCCGCCCCTGGATGAAGACTTCTTCTCCAGTATCGATGTAAATGTCGGTGAAGTGAAGATCGCAGAAGGAGCACTGAACGGAAATATCATCGGATCCAGTTTCAGGGAAAACATGCTTCAGATAGAAACCAATTGGACAGATGAATGCATAAAGGGAGCTGGATTCAAAGCAAAAGACAAATTGATTCTTCAGGTAGGCGATAAGGAGATTGAAGTGGATTTTCATGAATCATTCCCGCCAAGAGAAACAATTGGCCCGGGATCAAAGTTCATGGTGCCGAACCCGAGAGACGAAAATTATCTCGTTTACCTTATATCTCCCGAGTACAAACAGCTTTTGGAAGAAATAGAGCCTCTATTGCCCATCCGCGTAAAAAAAAATAAATGAAAAAAGGAGAAAATAATGTCGTGTAGGGGCTTGATTTATCAAGCCCACCTCTTAGTAAAAAAAATTCTATATAAAAAAAGGAGAAAATTATATTCCGTAGGTGTTTGATTTATCAAACACACCTTTTAATAGGAAAAACTCTAAATGAATAAAGGAGGAGATTGTGGCAAATGTAAGTCGACGTAATTTTTTTAAGGCTTTAACATCTGGAGTATTAGGCTTAAGCCTTGCGAAAAACGCAAAGCCAAGTTTAAATGATACGGGGGCTGCCCAAAGCGGGCCCTCTCCGATTAAGATTCAGAAATATAATACTCTGGGAAAAACTGGAATAAAAGTTTCCGATGTTAGCTGTGGCGCAATATCTTTCTTTGAGCCGAATGTTTTAAGGTATGCTTATGAACTAGGAGTGACCTATTTTGACACAGCAGAAGGCTATATGCGCACCCAGAGTGAAACATTTATCGGCCAGGCTCTTAAGGAAGTGAGGGATAAGGTAACTATTACAACCAAACATGCTTACTCTCCCCGGATGCAAATCACAAAAGAAAGCATTATCAAAAGAATGGAAGAAAGTTTAAAGCGCATGCAGACAGATTATGTCGATATTGCCATGATTCATCAGGCAAATGACCTTTCCATTCTCGAAAATGAAGAAATCCAGGCTGCCTATTCTCAACTGAAAAAAGAAGGAAAAATTCGTTTTACGGGCTTTTCCACCCACAATCCGACACTCACCATGAAGCAGGCTCTTGAAAATGATTTTGCTCAGGTTATTCTTTTCATTTACAATCACATGGAAGGCAAAGAGATCGAACCTCTCATCAAGCAGGTTCGCCAGAAAGGGATAGGAACTGTTGTCATGAAGGCCTTTGCCGGGGGGAAGCAAGGAAATTTAAAATCTCTTATCTCCCAAGAAGTGAGCTATCCTCAGGCGGCAATTCGCTGGATTATGAGCAATCCTAACATTGACTGCTGTATCCCGACCATGAGCAGCTATTCCCATGTCGAGGAATATGTGGCTGCTTCAGGGAAACCCTTAAACAGAGACGACTTAAAAATGATTGCTGAGTATCAACGTCAGGCCAATAATCAATACTGCAGGGTAAGCTGTCAGGAATGTCTTTCTTCCTGTCCAGATAACGTTGCCGTAAATGATGTTCTTCGCTACCAAATGTATTTTGAGGACTACCGGATGGAAAGGGAAGCCATGCGCTATTATGCTGAGCTGGAGGAGAGCAAAAAACCCTTGAATTGTGGCAATTGCTCTGGATACTGTGAAAAAGCCTGCCCGTTCGGCCTCGAAGTAAAAAATAAGCTCATTCATGCCCATCAAGTTTTATCTGCGTGATATGCGCAGCAAAGTTCATAACCTATGAAAAAATAAATTAAATATTCCACTTAAGGAGGGAAATCATGCCTAAATTTTCTTTTTTTATCATTGCTTTTGCTTTTTCCAATAACTCACTATTCTTATGCAG
>CAYUXD010000208.1:0-4787 GCA_964448655.1 uncultured Eubacteriales bacterium | reverse complement strand
AATAGATTAGGGCTGCAAGCACGCAGAAGCCAGCAATTTGCTGCGTGCTTTTCTCTTTTTTTTAAGCATTTTAATTTTTTTTGACATTTTGAGCATTTTACTTGACAACGAACATTTAATTTGTTTTATAAGCTGTGGAGACAATCCTTAGTGAAAATCTAAGACAGTGTCGTCGCAGATTTTGTTCTGAGCGAAGCGATAAAACTTGTCAGCTCCTCGCCTTTTGGGATGAAATAAAATAAATGGAGCAGGGAACGACGGGTAAAATAAAGAGTTAGCAAGCAAGTATTTGTGATCTCTACAAGGAGAAGGAGGACTTTAGGATGAATCTGAGGGGTAGTCCTAGATACTTATTGGTTTTGGCCATTGCCCTGGTTTTATTTACAACGGGAAGCAGAGCTGATTCGTCCATTGACATTGATCGCCTGATCGCCAACCTTGAACCTGAGATCCAGCGAATGATGCTTGCGGGAAAGATTCCTTCAGCTACAATTGCTCTTGTTCACGAAGACCGCATCATATGGACCGGTGCTTTCGGTTATTCCAACCTGTGGGCCCACACTCCAGCAGTTCCCACCACCGTCTATCTCATTGGCTCCACATTTAAGACCATGTCCATGTTTGCCCTGCTTCAGCAGATGGAAGAGGGGAAGTTCAAGCTCGATGACCGGGTTAACAATTACCTTAACGAGTTTAAAATACAGGGGGAGAATCCTTCAAAACCCGTTACCTTCCGGCATCTTCTAACCCATGCCTCTGGACTTCCAGGTGATTTTGGTCCCCATGCGGTATGGGGTGATACAGTGCCTCCTTCATTAAAAGATTACTTGAGCAAATCTCTCAAGCTCACGTATCCACCCATGACCAAAACCGTTTATTCCAACATGGCCTACACGCTCATTGCCTATCTAATCGAAAAATTTTCCGGAGTGCCATATAGAAAGTATATCCAGGAGCATATCTTTGATCCCTTAGAAATGAAGGATACTGCCTTTGCTCCAAGGCCTGATATGGAAGAGAGACTGGCTATTCCCTATATTGAGGATAAAAATACAGGAAGCCTTGTGCCAACTATTCGTCTGAAGGCAGATATTTGGCCGGCTGGAATAGTGTATGGAACTGTAATCAATCAGGCCAATTGGTTGATTGCCAATCTTAATGGAGGGATTTTCAAGGATCACCGCCTTATAAGCGAGGAAACGTTTCGACAGGTTATGAGGCGCCAGTACAACGAGTTCAATGGACCGATAAGCGCTGGCTGGCTGAACGCGTCAACCGGATACGGCCTGACTTGGTGGATCTCCCAGCGAAAAGGCGATACCTATTTTGCTCATAGCGGAAGTGTACCTGGATATACGGCCTTTATGGTAGGTAACCTGGATGACAAAACAGGATTTGCAATCCTGACCAATGGTCACAAGTCCCATAAGTATCTCTATGATGTGGCCATAAAAGCCATTGACCTCATGAAAGCCTACAAAGAACAGCCTTTAAGAGAACGTAACTAGGCTCTTCAGATTCTCCAACCAGACCTGAAATCATGCACTAATTACCTCTCTTTCCTTACGTTGCTAAGAACCGTAAGTTCTTACCAAGTGAAAATCTGGAATTATCAAGTCGCCTTGATTCATATATACTCCTCAGTTGACTTCAAATTTCCCCTATGTTACTTTGTCTGAAAGATGCTGAGTTTCTCGTACAATTTTCTAAGAACTTTAGGAAGAACAGTTCCCGTTTGCCCAAAACCAAAACCTGTTGGATTGGAAAACATTCCAAAAAATGGACCGATAATCTATGTCTACAATCACATAACCCGACGAGGAGAACCAGTTTATTTGGGGGTGGCTGCTCCAAATACGCCCAAAATAAGATTCCTGGCTGAGGTCACGATAGCAGCCAAGGAATACCTGCCAATCCTAAGAAAAGATGTTGAGGACTCAATTTTTCCTCCCAGGCTTCAAAAAAAGATAAGGAGAAAACGCTGGGCAAAGCCTTTATATAATAAGCTGATCGATTTCCTGGCAAGATACGTTATCGCCCAGATAAACAGAATTGACTCTATAGTCGTAGATTTACAGGAACCTGAAACAGAGGAAGAAAGGCTTGAGAAACAAAGAACAAATAAGCATGCTTTAAGAGAGTGCATGGAAAGCCTGGAAAATGATATTCCTATAGCAATTGCACCGAGCGGAGGCAAAACACACGAAGGCATTGAAAACCCTGTTTACCAGACAATCGTTCCCATGCTGGCAAGTATGTTTTTCAAGCGAGGAAAGGTAGTGAAAATAGTGCCCAGTGTTGTTAAAGAGAGACCTATGATTGATAAGAAGACATTTTGGCGTTATCTTGCTGACAGGATCTTTATCTACAGGGCACTAAGATGGATGATGAATCTACTCAGGATAAAAAGCTACAAGAAATCTTGTCTGACGGTTGAGTTTTTACCACCTTTAACCTTTGAAAATGCTAGGCCTTCAAAGCCTGAAAAGACAGAGTTTGTAAAAAATCTTCAACGACTCATTTACTCTACACTGAGAGAAAAATGAACAGCGGTGGATGTTCCTTAGTTACTTTAGAGAAGAACTTCTGAATATGGAGATAAGAAAGAGAAAAACAGAAAATGGAGATGAAAAAGAGAAAAATAAGAAGGTTACGCTATTGATCCCGAACGTGCCGGAGTGGCGAAATTGGCAGACGCACTGGACTCAAAATCCAGCGGAACGTTTAGTTCCATGTGGGTTCGAATCCCTCCTCCGGCATACAGTTTTCTTGCGAAATCAGGAACTGACAGAAGTTTTCGTTTGTTTTTCCTTCTAAGCATCCTTATCCATAGTTAGACAGGCTTAGGCAATATCTTGACATCCATTCTTTACTGATATATGAATCCTAAATATCTCAGCAAGCGAAATTCGATCAAAAAATGGAGAG
This sequence comes from uncultured Eubacteriales bacterium, assembly GCA_964448655.1. Classification (GTDB taxonomy): domain Bacteria; phylum Acidobacteriota; class Aminicenantia; order Aminicenantales; family Aminicenantaceae; genus SOIV01. The sequence goes on along the minus strand of CAYUXD010000208.1, from coordinate 1,859 downwards.
AATTGTTGCAATCCAAAAAAGAAAATTCAAAGAAGAATAGAGACAAATATATTCTGGACGGAAAAGGAAAAAGATAGCGTTTTACTCGGTTGTCCGAATCTTGAATTGGGTCTTGCCAGAGGCTTTAAGGGATCCTTGGGGAGAGAAAGCCTTTACTTCGCAGGAGTATATTTCACCCAATGTCATGCGTTTTTTAACTTCTTCCGGTAGAACTATGAAATTTTCTTTTGTTGTTGTAGACCACAACTTATTCCCATTATCGTAAATATAGATTTTGTATTCTACGTCTTCACCTAATTTTGACCACTCAATTTTTGAGGGAATAACTTTTATCTTCATTTGTGTTCCTCTTTCAGTACTATCACCATGTACGGAAAATGGGGGCGGAGTTAGCCCGCGGTTAGGGATAACATAGAAAATAAGACAGAAGATGATGAGGAGGAGAAACGCCGAAACAGCTGCCGCTGCCCACTGCTTAGGAGTAAGGAGAGAAACGATTTTTTCAAGCCAGGTCATGCCTTTCGCCTCTTCCACTACGTGTTGATCCTGAAAAATCATATTCCCTTTATACTTGATGACGGAAATAAGCTCGTCTTTTTCCACCATTTTCTCAAAGCAATAGGGGCAGTTAAAGTAGTGCTCCTCAAATTTTTTCTTTTTTTCCTCATCTAATCTGTTCAATAAATAATTATCGATAAGGACTTCAAACTTGCATTTTTTCATGGTTTTTTATCCCTCCAAGAAAGTTTGGTCGCAGCAGAAATATAAAAGTTGAAAATATCAATTATTTTCATCAAATTTTTTCATTCACAAGCTCTAAAACAATAAAAAATTAACACTGAAAGAGTTTTACTCGAGAATTGAATAATCGAGTGGAAGCCAATGGTATTAAGTCCCGGCCTCCCGTTACAAAATAAGGTAGCTGAGCGAATCAATAACTCATAGGGAAGGTGGTAGGGAGGAAGGAGATTCGTATTGCTTTTATCTAGAGGATTTTTGTAGAAATTTCATCCAAAGCCATCCTATTCCGCATCCAACAAGATAATACGGAAAATCACTCCAGGTGAAAGAAGTACCCAGAATGGTTCTTCCCACAAAATTACTCCTGAGAAATTCTAAGAAAGTAGGATGCCATAACTGCAGAAATTCCAAAAAGCAGGTGATGGCGAACACTGCAGCTGCAATTTTCCAGGGCCTGGTATTACTCAAGAACAAAAAAGCGAAAAGACACCAGAATATTACATACAACATACCTCCAAGAGAATCATTCACCCAGCGTGCAGCTTGACCACTGTAAAACTTGCTGTATAGGCCAAGGGGCACGATGATTAGGATGGAAATCAAAGTCCATCTTATTCTTGTCGATCTCAGCAATTTTTTCTCCTGGATCGCCCTTCTATTTTAATAAGGTAAAAAAATATATAATAAACATTTTCAAGTAATTTGAAAAGTCAAAGAACAATTTCGTCAATCTCAAAACAAGAAAGGAGGAAGAAATGAAAATTCAAGGTGTGCCGTTTTGCACAACCGATTGGAGTAAGATTGTACCTACTGAACATAAGGGGGAAACAGGCACTTCTTTTTGGCGAACTTTCGAAGCTGGCAATATCCGCGTCAGAATGATTGAATATTCTCCCGGATATAAGGCAGACCATTGGTGTGGTCGTGGTCATGTTTTGCTCGTTTTAGAAGGTGAACTAATGTGCGAACTTAAAGATGGCAGGGAATTTAAGCTGGATTCAGGAATAAGTTTTCAAGTTGCAGATGATGATGATAATCCTCATCGCGCCTATACAGAGAAAGGGGCAAAAGTTTTTATCGTAGATTGAAAAAGATTAAAGCCGTAGAGATTAAGGAGA
>CAYUXD010000207.1:0-4811 GCA_964448655.1 uncultured Eubacteriales bacterium | reverse complement strand
TTTCTGCGGCATTACCTGTCATGAGTGTGGGGCATTTTTGGCAACAAGAGATAATGATGATGAGAAGCGAGCGAAAGTCGCCCGACTCTGGTCAAAGGAATTTAAGTCAGACTTTAAGCCGGAAGATATTAATTGTGAAGGCTGCTTATCAGATAGCGAGAATCTTTTCAATTACACCAAAACATGTGAAATAAGAAAATGCGGCAAGGAAAAAGGCGCCGTCAATTGTGCTCATTGCAGTGATTATGCCTGTGAAAAGCTCGAGAAGCTCTTAAAGATGGTACCAAGCGCTAAGACGCGCTTGGATAGTATAAAAGCCAAACTTTAAGCTTTAAATCAGATAATTGTCCCAGAGCCATTAAATTCAGCTAACCATCCCCGCCCCGAAAGATGCCTTTAATTAGGGGAAGATAGCAGCTTGAAAAAATGGTCTCACGCAAGAAAAAAAAGTTTATGTTTTCTTTTTATTTTTAGGGAGAGAAGAACTACATTCTTATTTTGTAATTCTAATCGAACCGTTTACTGTCCTGAGCGAAATCTCAGGTCCTCCTTGACCAATTTGACCTTCAAGGCTGCGTCTTGATTTTTTCATGCTTTTAAGAGTAATAGGTAAATCCAAGGATATACTTCCGTTCACTGTCCTGGCATTAAAATCAGCATTAGCTTTCTCTAAAGAACCTACCCTTAAAGTAATACTGCCATTCGTGGTGCTTGCTTTTATCTCATCCTCGAACGAAAACACCTCCAGCACAATCGTCCCGTTTGTCGTATCTGCATCAATTTCTCCCTTGACATTCGCTGCTTCAATTTTTCCGTTGGTGGAGGAAAGGGATACAGTGCCGTTTGCCCCGTCCAGCTCAACTTTTCCGTTAGTGGTAGAAGCGTTAGTATTTCCGACCGGTCCAGTTATGCAAACGCTTCCGTTAGTTGATTTTACTTTACCGAGGTTTACTCCCTGGGGAACTTTAACTTCATATTTTACGCTGACTCGAATATTTTTGCCTCTGGGAAAGATTGTATCTACAGATACAGAATTTGCGGTTGACTCCACTTCAATCTCTACTTCCTTCAGCTTATCAGGATCGCCTTTGGTAGTTTTTAGGGCTTTAATGTCTACCTTATCTTCCTTCCAGGTCGTTATGGTGATAGAACCGTTAACATTCCTGAGACTAAAAGTTCCACTGGATTTAAGGGGCAATACCTTAGAGAACTCTTCGCTTTCTTCCCGGCCGAAAATTGCAGAAAGAATGTCGCCAGAACCAGTGGAAGCTCTAGCAATCGGAGGAAGGGAAGAAAGGAACAAAATCACAATAGCGAAAAAAGGAACGATTGCAAATACTTTCTTTGAATTCATAGACTCCTCCTTAAATATTATCTTAATCATATACACGCACCATTTAACCTAATAGACGCACTATGGTCCAAAAAGGTTTCTTTTGGGATGAAAAAAATTTTAAATAAATATTATCCTAAACTTATTATTTATGAAAATTTAAGAAATGATATTCTGTTGAGTAGAACAATATTTTCGTCCACATTCTCGAAAGGACATATATCTGCTGCCAGATGAAGCTCACAATCAGCAGAACGCCTATCTTTGGTAAAGGCTGGTATACTGCAAGATAGATAACGCCAAAAATGGCAGAAATCAATCCTACGAGAAGATACAACAACCAGGCCCTAAAAAACCGTTTTCCGATAAAAGCTATGTTGAGGAGCGTTGCTCTTATCGTTTTCTTGCTTTTCTCAACGACAAGTCTTACTCTGACATAATCAAAGAACATCCTGACAATCGAAAAAAGGAGAAGCAGGATCAGAAATTCAAGAATAGATGAAAGAATAAGCGGCCATTCCGTTGAGGCGCTTTTTTTCCAAAGGTTGAATAAAGCAGAAATAAGACTGTTAATACCTCCAAAAACCACTAAATAAGCGACAAGCGATATCAAGAAAACCCTTAAAAAGGGAAAAAAATACTTGCTGCAGTCAGAAAAAAAACTTGTCAGCTCTATTTTCTCATCCTGGTCAGCAATCCTGCTGATTAGGCCTCCATACAGAAAAATATAGAGCAGCATAAAGAAAATTGCCGGAATAAGAAACCATCCTACCAGGGCTGGAAGCAAATCTTGATATTTATAGATGATATCTCCCAGCCATAGTAATCCCGTCCCTTTTAGGATCTGATCAGACATGAGTGAGCGGGACAAATCTTTTTTTATCAAAAAATAAACAGGAGTGATGATCAGTACTGAAAATACAAAATTTATGAGCCACAGATAAACCACCATTTTTAATCTTTTATTGGTGGTTTGAAATCCTTTTTCGAATATTTTAAGAATTTTCATTTCCCTCTCCTTTCTTTTCAGGTTATGGAAGCGGCGCATTGAAGGTAATTCTGTATCAGAAAGAGAAGTTCAGTAGTCACCTTAAAAATGCCCTTTCGAGACGGCTCCCTCTTGAGACTATTATTGGTTAGATTGGAATCAATAAGCCAGATATTGTCTGGATCGATCTGAGCATACTTGGCCTTTGCCGGCTTTTCAAAAGTGAACTTTTTCCACCTTTCTTGTCCTCTCCAGTTTACTATCTCTTCTGAGTCATCTTCAAACACGACTTTAAGTTTTATAACTGTATTACCCCGCACCCGGGCTTCACCAAACCGCCTGACTTTTACCTCGGTGATATAAAACTTTTTATCATCGGATTTCTTATCTTCTTTTTCCATTTTTTTTATATTCTTTGAAGTAATCTCTTCTTTTCTACCATCTGCATCGAAAACCCCCCGAGCATACTTTTTTTTCTCTTTAGAAGCTACTGAAGATATCCCATAATCAAAGTTTAAAGTGCTAAAAAACAATTCTTCAAAAAACCAGTTCAGATCTCTCCCTGTTACTTCATTAACAACATCTATGAAATCCTGGGTCTGGGGATGTTTATAGCGGAAACGCATTTGGAATGTGCGCAGGATTCGCAGCATCATCTCTTCTCCAACCAATCCTTCAAGAGTGTATAGACAGGTTGAGGCGCGCATGTAGACATTTAATCCATAACTCCCTCTGTCATAAAATTTCCAGGAGATAGTCGTAATCGGATCAAGCTCCACAACATGTAATGCTGCTGCCCTCTCTAATTCATAGTTGTAATATTCAGGAAGCTTAAAAAACCAGGAGAGTGGAATCCTCTTAAACGACATTGGCATGGCACTCGGTCCGTAAGCTACCGCTGTAACTTTTCCTTCAGAATAGGTATTGATCCCTTCATCAAGCCATGCTTCCTCGAATTCATTATTCGCACATAACCCGTACCAGTATCCGTGTCCGAATTCATGGATAATGACTCCTTCAGGAGAAAGCACTTTTTTACTCCTTAAGATAGCTGTCCCGGCTGTGAATAAGGTCGGATATTCCATCCCTCCGCTGCTAGTCCTGAAAGGAGGATCAACCATGGTCACTGTTTCATAAGGGTAAGGGCCATACCACAGGCCGTAATACTTTATGGCCATCCTCAAGGCTTTAAAATGGCGGTCGATCTGTGATCTATGCTCGGGTTCTATTAGAAGAATCATCTTGACATCAGGAAGCTTTACCTCTTCCAATGGAAGCTGGAGCCTGCGGGCGACTTCCTCGTATTCTTCCGGGCTGACTTCTTCATCGGCGACAAAATCACGCTCGACTTTTATAAAATCAGGGTTTGCTGTCCAGGCAAAGTCGTGAATATTTTCCTGGTAAAAAGTGTATGTAACTGTTTTTTTCCCTTCATCAGGGATGTCTTTTATCTGCTTGCCAGAGGCTCCCACGACAAAATCTTCAGGCACAGTGATATGAACTGTGAACTCGGCAAAATCTGCATAAAATTCAGAGTTGAGATGATACTCATGACAGTTCCAGCCTTTTCCTTCCTCGTAAACCCCTGGTTTCGGGAACCACTGGGCGATAAAATAAGAATTCTGGTAATAGCTCGAGCGATGAATAGACCTTGGAATTTTTGACTCAAATTCAAGCTGGAGATGAACCTCTTCGCCTGGCTTAACAGGCTCAGGAAAAAGCACTCGCATCACTGTCTGGTCGCCTGGATGAACGGGTTTGTCCTGAGTGATAAATTCCATGGTTGGCTTAAAATCAGGGCCGTCAGCCAGCTTAATACTGGTGACATCCACCCAGCCCCATCTTTCCTCTTCTATCTTTATGCCAAAGGCTCCAAACGACTCCTCCTTTGATTCTTGAATCGTGGTGCTTTTCTCGTTTTTAAAAGCATTATAGTAAAGATGAAACCACATATCCTGGACATCGTCCCGACTGTTATTGAGCCAGGCGATGTTTTCTTGGCCGTGGAGCATTTTGTTTTGATCATCCAGCTCAACCCATATTTCGTAGCGGATGTTGCTTATCCTCTTTTCCCCAAGCAGCGCAGCCGGGCCGATAAACGACAGAGTGAGTAGGAAAAACAGGAATTTAAGGAACGATTTTTTCTTTTTCATATCTTCCCTCCTTCCTTATATTAATAATTTTATATTAATAATTAATCTGTTTTTTCTTGAGTCATTTTTATTTTTGGCGCCCAAAAAAACTAAATGCATCACGAGGTAATAATTATAGATTTTTAGTTTAAAGTACTCAATACTTTTATGTCCCTAAGTTTTCCTCTCGATAATTTTAATTTAAGCCTTTCCTTCTCTGCCCTACGATTAAATCTTCAATGTTTATTACCTAATAATTTATAAAAAGTTCCTTAAAGACTATGCCCCCATGAATATTCACTTGAAACCTGAAAAAAACAGCTGGGCCAGCAAGCCAGCAATCGGAGGAAAGAAAAAG
>CAYUXD010000206.1:0-4876 GCA_964448655.1 uncultured Eubacteriales bacterium | reverse complement strand
AATCGTTGAGGATATCTTAAGTGGCCAAAGGCATAATTTTTGACGTCAAGCGCTATGCTATCTACGATGGTCCTGGAATTCGAACTACACTTTTCCTCAAAGGCTGCTCTCTCCGGTGTCAATGGTGTCACAATCCTGAGGGAATAGAATCAAAGCCTGAAATTATGCTGCGGCCATCCAGATGTGCAAAAGAATGCAACGAGTGCGTTTCTATCTGTCCCCAGGATGCAATTTCAAAAGATGAAAATACCATCGAGATAGACAAAGCCAAATGTGATTTATGCCGAAAGTGCGAGGATGTTTGTGTCTACGAAGCTATCGAAGTAGTCGGCAGGGAAGTTACAGTTCAGGAAGTCATGGAGGAGATAGAAAAAGACAGGATATTCTTCGATGAATCAGGCGGGGGCATCACATTTTCTGGCGGTGAACCTCTGATGCAGTTGGATTTTTTAGAAGCTCTGCTTAAAGAGATCGGGAAGAAAAATATTCATGTTACCCTGGATACCTCAGGGTATGTTTCTTTTAAGGACTTGGACAGGATAAGCGATAAAGTAGATTTATTTTTGTATGATCTTAAAATCATGGATGATGAAAAGCATGAGAAATACACTGGAGTATCAAACAGGCTCATCCTCGATAATTTAAGGAAACTCGCAGGAAGAGAAAAATCCGTTGCTGTTCGTATTCCACTCATATCAGGTATTAATGATGATGACCAGAGTATTCAAAAGTTTGTTGAATATCTTCTGAGCCTCAAGAACATAAAACAAATAAACCTCTTGGCGTATCATAAAGGAGGGTGTGAAAAATACAAAAGATTAAGAAAGGAAGAATTACCGAAGACTTTTCAATCCCCATCGGATGAGAGGATTGAAGAGATTAAAAAGGTCTTTGCTGATTCTGGTTTCTCTGTAAAAACAGGAGGTTAAGGCGTGAAGGAGAGGATAAAAAAGTTAAGAGAGCAGAGCTTGAGCATAAAGCCCTATATTACTCCAGAGAGAGCAAAACTCATAACTGAGTTTTATAAAAGTGATACAGCGAGTAAAGTCTCTTTTCCTGTTCAGAGAGCCTTAGCCTTCAAATATTTGCTTGAAAACAAGACATTATGTATCAATGAGAATGAGCTCATCGTGGGTGAACGAGGGCCTGCTCCAAGGGCGACTCCAACTTATCCAGAAATTACAGCACACAGTCTTGAAGACCTCAGAATACTGGATACGAGAAAGAAAACATCTTTTGCAGTCGATGCTGAAACAGAGAAATTATACGAAGAAGAAATCATTCCTTTCTGGAAAGGCAAAGCTATAAGAGACAGAATATTTAGTGAAATGACCGAGAAATGGAAGGCAGCTTATGAAGCAGGAGTTTTCACTGAATTCATGGAGCAGAGAGCACCCGGGCATACTGTTTTAGACGATAAGATATACAACAGGGGTTTTCTTGATTTTAAAAAGGACATTGAAACAAGCATTAAGAATCTTGATTCTTCAAATGATCCTGAAGCTCCTCAAAAAAGAGAAGAGCTGAAGGCGATGGAGATTTGTGCTGATGCGCTGATCATGTATGCAAAACGTCATGCTGAGAAGGCAAGAGAATTGGCTAAAAAGGAAAAGAATCCGGAAAGAAGGAAGGAGTTAGAAAGAATCGCACAAAACTGCTCCCATGTTCCAGCCCACGCTCCCAGGGATTTCTGGGAAGCTTTACAGTATTACTGGTTTGTGCACCTTGGAGTTATCATAGAATTTAATACCTGGGATTCTTTTAATCCAGGGAGGCTCGACCAGCATCTGTATCCTTTCTATAAAAAAGGACTGGAGGAGGCAACTCTTACCCAAGAGAAAGCCAAGGAGCTTTTACAGGCATTCTGGATAAAATTCAGCAATCAGCCTGCGCCTCCAAAAGTCGGCGTAACTGCAGAAGAAAGTGCCACTTACACTGATTTTGCTCTGATCAATACAGGCGGGATAAAATCCGATGGTTCTGATGCAGTCAATGAACTCTCGTATCTAATCCTCGATGTAGTCGAGGAGATGAGGATTTTGCAGCCGAGTTCTATGGTTCAGATAAGCAAAAAAACGCCTGGCCCTTTCTTGAAAAGGGCACTGAAAATAATAAAGACAGGCTTTGGCCAGCCGTCTGTTTTTAACGCAGATGCTATTGTCCAGGAGCTTGTAAGACAGGGAAAATCCCTTGAGGATGCTCGAAACGGAGGAGCCAGCGGCTGTGTCGAGACAGGTGCTTTTGGAAAGGAAAACTATAACCTCACGGGCTATTTTAATTTGAATAAAGTTTTTGAGGTTACATTGAACAACGGAGTTGATCCCAGAACAGGAAAAGAAATTGGCTTGAAGACCGGCGATCCTTCTTCATTTAAATCGTATGAAGATTTGTTCGAGGCATTCAAAAAACAGCTTAACTATTTTGTAGATATCAAGGTTAAAGGGAACAACATTATCGAGAGATTGTACGCAGAGTATCTCCCATCTCCTTTTCTCTCTCTTCTCATAGATGATTGTATAGCCAGGGGGAAGGATTACCATGATGGAGGAGCACGTTATAATACCTCTTATATTATGGGTGTAGGACTGGGGACGATGACTGATGTGTTGACGTCTGTAAAATATAATGTCTTTGATAAAAAACAGATAACCATGCAAGGTCTCGTGAAGGCGCTGGAAAATAACTTTGAAGCGGATGAACCTCTCCGGCAAAGATTCTTAAACAAAACGCCAAAATACGGAAATGACGATGATTATGCTGATGGGATAATGAGGTCTATCTTTGAAGCCTATTATGGTGCTGTGAGAGGAAGGCCCAACACAAAAGGAGGATTTTACGAGATCAACCTCCTGCCAACAACGGTTCATATCTATTTTGGCAAAGTTGTCGGTGCCACCCCAGATGGAAGAAAAGCAGCGGAGCCCATATCTGAGGGGATTTCTCCAGTTCAGGGAGCAGATAGAAAAGGTCCGACCGCTGTCGTTAAATCAGCTTCAAAAATGGACCATGTGCGGACAGGAGGGACGCTTCTTAATCAGAAATTCACACCCCATCTTTTGGCAGATGAAGATGGGATGGAAAAGCTTGCTCACCTTATAAGGTCATACTTCAAGCTCAATGGCCACCATATTCAGCTTAATGTAGTCAGTGCGGATACACTTCGAGAAGCCCAGAAGCATCCTGAGAAATACAGAGACCTTATTGTGCGGGTTGCAGGCTACAGCGACTATTTTGTTGATGTTGCCGCCGATCTTCAGGATGAAATCATCAAACGCACCGAACACAAATCATTCTAAATTGCATGCGTTTGATTTATATTGTGCAGGGTTTACATTCTGTAGGGGCTTGGTATTCTGTAGGGGCTTGGTATTATGTAGGGGCTTGGTATTATGTAGGGGCTTGATTTATCAAGCCCACCTTGAATAAAAAGCATGAATTAAAAAGAATTAGATGCGAAAAGGAAAAATGTATTGTAGGATGTAGGTGCTTGATTCATCGCGCCCGCACTAATAAAAAAATGATCAAAATAAAAAAGGAGAAAAGGGATGTTTGATGCAAGAATTTATGTTCAACGGAGGAATCGCTTAAAAGAAAAAATCAAGTCAGGCTTGATTCTTTTTTTAGGGAATGAGGAATCTCCCATGAATTATTCAGGAAATCCATATCATTTCAGACAGGACAGCACCTTTCTCTATTTTTTTGGGCTTGATTTTCCCGGTCTTGCAGCTGCTATAGATATTGATGAAGATAAGGAAATCGTTTTTGGGAACGACGTAGAAATTGAGGATATCATCTGGATGGGCTTTCAACCTTTATTAATAGTAAGAGCCATGGGAGCAGGTATTAATGAGACAGCCCCACTCAATCAACTTGAAGAGACAGTAAAAAAGGCTATCCAAAAAGGAAAAAAGGTTCATTTTCTTCCTCCTTACAGACCTGAGGCGAGATTGAAGTTAGCTCAATTACTGGATCTTGATCCTGATGTCATGCAGGAAAATGTTTCTAAGGAGCTTATAAAAGAAGTGGTGGCGCAGAGATCGATTAAGATAGATGAAGAAATTGATGAGATGGAAAAAGCTCACAGCGTATCATATGAAATGCATACAACTGCCATGAGGATGGCAAAAGCTGGTGTGTATGAAAGAGAGATTGTGGGAGAGATAGAGGGGATTGCCTTTTCTCATGGCTGCCAATTGGCTTTCCCGACAATATTAACAATCGACGGCCAGATTCTGCATAATCATTATCATGGTAACGTCCTTAAAGAAGGCCGGCTTCTTGTGAATGATTCTGGCGCAGAGTCTGAGATGCACTATGCCTCCGATATTACCCGAACAATACCTGTCGGCGGGAAATTTACTGAAAGACAAAAAGAAATATACGAGATAGTACTCAACTCTCAAGAGACGGCAATTCGTTCGATTAAACCTGGCATTAACTACAGAGAAATTCACCTTAAAATTTCAAAAATTATTGCCTCAGGATTGAAAGATTTGGGCCTGATAAAAGGCGATATTGAAGATGCAGTGAGGGAAGGAGTTCATGCCATGTTCTTCCCCCACGGATTGGGTCATTTATTGGGTCTTGATGTTCATGACATGGAGGATTTGGGAGAGGATTATGTAGGCTATGATGATAAGACAAAAAGGAGTGATCAGTTTGGTTTTGCCTATTTAAGGTTTGCCAAAGAACTTCAGCCAGGTCATGTATTGACAGTAGAGCCTGGAATTTATTTTATCCCAGCCCTGATCGATAAATGGAAAGGAGAGAAGAAGCTAACCCAGTTCATAGATTATGAAAGAGTTGATAAGTATAGAGATTTTGGAGGAATTCGAATAGAGGATAATGTTCTGGTTACAGAAAGCGGAAGCCGAGT
>CAYUXD010000205.1:0-4903 GCA_964448655.1 uncultured Eubacteriales bacterium | reverse complement strand
TATGATAATAGGGGAGGAGGTTCCATGATTTACCTCGATGGAAAGAAGGCCTTGATCACTGGGGGTTCAAGAGGAATTGGCCGAGCAACTGCCATTTTATTTGCTAAGGCCGGGTGCGATTTGGCGATAAATTTTATAAATCAAAAAGAAGCGGCTGAAAAAGTCAGAGAGGAAATTGACAAAATCGGAAGGGAGTGCCTGGTATTTAAAGCGGACATCTCTCAGAAGAATGATGTCAATTCGATGATAAATGAAGTCATGGAGAAATGGGGTCGAATAGATATCTTGGTGAACAACGCGGGGATCTGGACCTATGGAGAGATGGGCAAGATGTCGGAAAAAATCTGGGCAGAAACGATGAAGATAAACGTGGATGGTGTTTTCTATACCTGTAATGCAGTTATTCCTCACATGAAAGAGAAAAAAAGAGGTTGGATTATCAGTGTTTCTTCCACGGCTGCAGTTAGGGGTGAAGCCTTTCATTCCCATTATGCAGCGAGCAAAGGCGCTCTAGTATCTTTAACGAAATCCCTTGCGGTAGAACTGGGTCCTTATAATATCCGCGTCAACTGTGTCGCGCCGGGATGGGTGGATACAGATATGTGCTCCGAGGTTTTCAGTGATCCTGGTTTTCGAGATAAGGTCCGGGAGTCTATTCCTTTAAGAAGAATCCCTCCTCCTGAGGATATTGCGGGACCGATATTGTTTCTTGCCTCAGACCTGGCTCAGCACATTACTGGCGAAGTTTTAAATGTGAACGGGGGATCTGTCCTTTGTGCGTGAAATAGCTTGCGAAATTCGAATGATTCTGGTAATTTAAAATAACCGTTCAAGAAGGAGGCCTTCATGGAGGAAGAGATTGGAAGAATCACTCACTATTTCTCCAAAATAAATGTAGGTATTTTAGAATTATCCAAGGGCACTCTTCAGATTGGCGATACCATCCGCATCAAAGGACACACCTCTGATTTCTACCAAAAAATAGAGTCAATGCAGCTGGAGCATGCACCTGTAGATTCAGTAAAACAAGGTGAGCCAGTAGGAATTAAAGTTGAAAGCCCTGTTAGAGAGAACGATTTAGTTTTTAAAGTTACAGAGGAATAAGGCAACTTATTGATTAAAGGGTAAAACTGCTTTCTGCAAAGCGCTACCCTGAAAAATTTTTTATATTTCCTTAAAACTGTCGCCTGAAACTGGTGGCACAACATACCCCTTTGAGGTGATAATTGAGGAGGAAAAATCACCCATTGAATCATCTTGTATAGCTATTGACTGTAATAAGGCACTCTGTAAATATAAAATATGAAAATTATACGGACGAAAAATAAGAAAAAAGGAGTAAAGCTCACTTGAAGAAGAATAGTTCGTCCGAGGTGAGCTTGAAACAATCATTTAACCACTGGAAGGCGGAAAAGTACGATAAGGCATTGAAAAAGGCTTCTTCTAAGAAGATGGAATATACAACGATTTCAGGGAAAAAAATTAAAGAGCTTTACACACCTCTTGATCTTGATGGCTTCGATTACATGAAGCAATTGAGTTTTCCGGGGGAATATCCGTATACCAGGGGAATCCATCCGACCATGTATCGCGGCCGCCTGTGGACGATGAGACAGTTTTCAGGTTTCGGGACAGCTGAAGACACAAATAAAAGATACAAATATCTTCTCTCTCAGGGGCAAACAGGATTGAGTGTTGCCTTCCATCTTCCCACCTTAATGGGCATTGACTCTGACCATCCTCTGGCTCAGGGAGAAATAGGAAAATGCGGGGTAGCAATAGATTCCCTGGCGGATATGGAAATTCTTTTTAACGAGATTCCACTAGACAAGATATCGACATCTATGACTATAAATGCCCCGGCTGCAGTTTTGTGGGCCATGTATATTGCTGTTGCTGAAAAGCAGGGCGTCTCTCCAAAAGTTATCTCGGGAACAATTCAGAACGACATTCTAAAGGAATATATCGCTCAAAAAACCTTCATTTTCCCCCCAGAGCCTTCTATGAAACTGATTGTTGACACCTTTGAGTACGGATCCAAAGAGGTTCCCAAGTGGAATACCATTTCCATTTCAGGCTATCATATAAGGGAAGCGGGCTCTACAGCTGTTCAGGAACTGGCCTTTACACTCAGGGATGGGATCGAGTATGTGGAGTGGGCACGGGAAAGAGGGCTTGATATCGAAGAGTTTGTGCCTCGACTTTCCTTCTTCTTTAATGCTCATAATGATTTTTTTGAGGAAGTTGCGAAATTTCGAGCGGCACGAAAAATTTGGGCAGAGGTGATGAAGGAAAGGTTTAGAGCAAAAGATGAGAGGTGCGGGTGGCTGAGGTTTCACACTCAGACTTCGGGAGTTTCTTTGATGGCCCAACAGCCTTATAACAATGTGATACGAGTTGCTATCCAAGCTCTAGCCGCAGTTTTAGGTGGTTCCCAATCCCTTCATACAAATTCTCTTGACGAAACTTATGCCTTGCCCTCTGAAGAGGCTGTGACTATTGCCTTGAGGACTCAGCAGATCATTGCTCATGAGAGTGGTGTAATCAATTGTATTGATCCCTTAGGAGGATCCTACTTTATTGAAAAGCTGACAGACGAAATGGAAAGGGATGCCAAAGAATATATCAGAAAAATTGATGATATGGGAGGGATGGTCAAAGCTATAGAACTCGGATTTCCTCAAAAGGAGATAGCTGACAGTGCGTATTGGTATCAAAAAGCCGTTGAAAAAAAAGAAAAAATAATCGTGGGAGTTAACGCCTATGAGATGGAACATGAAGCTATTCCCATTCTAAAAATCGACGAGTCTGCTGCTAAACAGCACCTGGCTCGGCTGCATAAGATAAGGAAGACAAGGAACAATACTCAAGTCGGGGAAAAAATACTCGACCTGAAAAAAGCAGCTTTAGATAAACAGAATTTGATGCCTTACATATTGAGTTGTGTTAAGACCTACGCAACTTTAGGGGAGATCATGGATTCTTTGAGAGAAGTTTACGGAGAATACCAGGAACCTATTACATATTAATATATGAGAAAAGTGACTAAATAAGTAGGTGGATGAGAAAAGATGTCATTTCCGTTAATCTTGCTTGGTGAATGGAGGATTTTATGACTGGAGAGAACATAAGGGTACTGATAGCAAAACCAGGCTTGGATGGACATGACCGGGGTGCTAAAGTTATCTGTCGGTCTTTAAGGGATGCTGGGTATGAAGTGATCTATACAGGTCTGAGGCGAACACCGGATGAAATTGTCAATGCAGCCGTTCAAGAGGATGTTGATGTCTTAGGCTTGAGCATCCTTTCTGGTGCCCATAATGTGCTTTTTCCAAAAATCATGGATCTCCTTAAAGAAAAAGGAGTAGATGATATCGCTGTTATTGCTGGGGGAATCATTCCTGATAAAGATATCCCTTTTTTGGAAAAAATAGGAATATCCAGAACTTTTTTGCCGGGTTCATCTACACAGGAGATTGTTGATTGGATTAAGGAAAATGTGAGGAAGAGGCCATAATGAATAAATTTGATAAAATTCTTGACTTTAAATTTTTTTTCATGATAATTAGGAGAGGTTGATGGCTAAAAAGTTTTTCTCGCTAATAATTGTCCCCCACAACAGAGGTAAATTCAAAACAGTCACTTTTTCTGAGAAAAAAGTTAAAATTTTAATAACGGTCCTCAGCCTACTTTTTACTGCTCTCTTCGTGTTCCTCATCGATTATTTTTCAATGAATGTTACCAGACAGAAATACAGAGAACTTTTTGATGAGAATAGCCGCCAAAAACAGGCAATTGCTAAGTACAAAGTATCTCTAAACAAGCTGCAGACGAATATTGACGAATTTGAAAGCTATGCCAAAAAGATCAATGTTATGGCGGGACTCAAATCACCTGAAGTTCTGAAAGAGGTTGGAGTAGGGGGAGGAGACAGAGGTAATGGCCAAGAGGTGGGTTCTTCAAATTATAGTCAGGATGCTGGCCTCACTCATGCAGAGAGGATTAGCAGGAAAGCAGATGGTATCGATAAGAATTTGAATACACTGGTGAGCTTCTTTGAAGAACAGACTTCAAGACTTGCTTCTACTCCCACTATCTGGCCAACTACAGGATGGCTGACTTCTGGTTTTGGCTTGAGAATAGATCCATTTACAGGGAAAAAGGCTTTCCACTATGGTATCGATATCGCTTCTAGTTTTGGAAATTCTGTTGTAGCTACTGCTGATGGTTTTGTCTCTAATGTCAAGAGAGAGAAAATCGGAGGAAATACGGTTATCATTAGTCACGGGGGAGGCTTTACCACAGTCTACTGTCATTTGAGCAAATTTGCAGTCAGGGTCGGACAGAAAGTCAAAAGATGGGATGTTATTGGTTACATTGGGCAAACAGGAAAAGCTTTAGGCCCTCATGTTCATTATGAGGTTCGCCAAAACGGAAAGGCTGTCAATCCCTACCAATATATTCTGGAAGAATAAATATCCCTTAGAGCTAAGCAAACCTATCCCCGGGCTTAATTTCTGCCCCAAGAAAAAAAGCATAAGCATCCATACGTTTTCTATTTTCAGGCTGAAGGCCTTCGATAAGATAAGTGCTTCTCTCTCCACAACATACCTGGATGCCTTCTTTTCTTATTCCTGAAATTTCCCCGGAAGAAGAGCCAGGCGGGGCTTCTTTCTCTATTTTTTTTCCTTTATGGATTTTTATCCTTATGTCTTTAAGGAAAGCGTAAGCTGAAGGCCAGGGAGTGAACGCCCTTACCTGCCTTTCTATGTAGAGAGAGTTTTTTGTCCAGTCAATTTTTCCATCTTTTTTACTTATTTTAGGGGCGTAAGTGGCCTGAGAATGATCCTGTTTGATGTGCTTTATTTTATGAATTTGTGGTTTGGTCTTTATGTGTATATCT
>CAYUXD010000204.1:0-4922 GCA_964448655.1 uncultured Eubacteriales bacterium | reverse complement strand
TTCTTCTTTCAAGCCAGATGAAGCTGCCCGGGAAAGCCTGGCTGGAATTTTCTGTAGAAGATACAGCTCTCGTTCAAACTGTTTATTTTCTTCCTCAGGGATTATGGGGAAGGCTGTACTGGTATCTCATAAAGCCTATTCATAACTTTATTTTTTCAGACCTTGCAAAAGGAATTATAAAACGGGCAAAATCGTTATCTAGATTGACCAATACCGACATGAAGCTGTAAAGCGGATTTACAGGGTAATTTATTTTCTGCGCCCTATCCTTTTTTTGTCGGACCCACACGGTAGAAGTCGCAGGTTCAAATCCAGCATCACCCGCCGTTCCGTTTTATATTCCTGTCCCCCTTACAACATTCATCTTGACATTCTCCTTTGCATTGCTTATTGTATGTATGTAAGATTGTAAGATTTCAAGGAAGTAAGGAGACAATATGAACTATGCAGAAACCGCTAAAGTCACATCAAAGGGACAGGTGACGATTCCTTCAACCATCAGAGAAATCCTCAGATTAGAACCCGGATCAACAGTCATATTCAAAGTTACAGAAAAGGGCGTTCTCTTATCACCATGCAAGATTATCGAGGAACCAGCTTATACCGCAAAAGAATGGAGGAAAATCGAAAAAATTGTGGCTGAAAGAGGAAAATCATACAAATCCGCCCGATCTGCCAAGAAGCATCTCGATTCCTTATGAGATTTGAATTCAAACCCTCCTTTGACAGATCTGTTAAATCGCTTCCCTCCGAAACCAAACAAGAAATTAAGGAGTTATGTATAAATCTGATAGATATGCTATCGAGTGGGCGCAGTCTCTCCACAGGGTTGGGCCTCAAAAATCTGAGAAAGAATTTCTTGGAGATTAGAAAAGGACTCAGACTCAGGATACTTTTCCGATGGAAAGGCGACCTTGTCGAATTTATACTTGCCGGGACTCATGAAGACATCAAAAATTTCTTAAAAAGATAAACCTTCTCAGGCCATCACTCAATCGGCAAAAGTCACAGGTAGAAATCCTATTTCGCCCACCATTTCCTTTTCAACAGCTTGCGCAACTCCACTCCAATGATATTTTAACATAACACCTGGACCCGATATCAGGGGGGCAGGTCAATGAGCAGATCTTCATCACACCCCGTAAATTGGCATTACTTCCTCAGTGATGCTTTCGTAAAAATATGCTCTGGGATGTTGGCATTTAGCTCAATGGATTCGATGAAAAACTCTGTTCCTTTCCCGCTTTTTAGTTCATCCTTAAAGACAACATGCGTGGGTATCCACCGGTTATGGATCCGGCTGACTTTCATCACGGTAAAGGTTTTTAAAAGTTTCCCGCTTTTGGCAAAACGTTCCTCTTTCAGAGAAATAAACCTCTCTTTATCGACCCAGATTTTCCGTGAGTGATAAGCAATATCGCCTCCCTTAGATGTCAATTCGAGCACCCAGCAAGGACGTTCAAGGAAAACTTCTTCCGCAACAACTTTGGCTTCATAAAGTTTATTCAGTTCAGGATCCTCCATGAAATCTTCATAAGAAAGATCCGATCCCATGACCGACTGCCGCAGCATATGGCCTGAGATCTTTATTGTCCTGTCAGTGGAAGGCATGTATATCCACAACTGGTCTTCGAGTTTAAGCATCTTGGTTCCCTTTTCACGCGCGGGGGCCAAATATTCGGTGAAAGATTTGTCTATCCCCTGGAGCCATGATTTAGACTTGATTGTACGGCTTCCCCTCCGTCCGTGGATAACCATCTCACTGGTAGAGACTTTATTGTCTGATCCGATGTTCTTATCCACTTGTTTAAGGACCCAATCGCCCGAAGGCCATTCTTCCGTTATGCCGCCAGCCGTTAAAAGAGCAAGCAGACAAAATAGACAGAATATTTTTTTCATACTTCCAACTCCTTCATCAACTGGGATGTCTGTCGTTTATAGATGCCGAGGCCTGATATGGATGTTCCAAGAAAGGTGGCTATAAGACCAGGGACAAAACCGATCACATAACTAACCGGAGTGACCTTCGCTCGTATCACATCATTTATCACCAGGGATGCGCTTTGCATCATGTTCCCTAAATTGATTCCTTTGACTTGAAGATAATAAGAGAAAGCCAGTCCTAAAGCGGTCCCGAGGATTGAGCCTATAGTGCCGATCATCAAGGATTCAGTGATCATGGAACGGTAGAGATGCCCTTTGTCTTCTCCCAGGGCCAGGCGCACGCCGATCTCTCCATATCGTCTGAGACTTCCCATAAGCCCTGCATTCCAAAGAACAATAGACATCACGGCAATGAAAGAGAAGATCATTACACCCATAAATGTATTCACCATAGCCATGTAGTCAGCCATCCCTCCCTGGCTGCGAAAAGTGTTCATCACCGGAGAAAACTCATCTTCATCATCGGAATATTTCGTATTAAACGTTTCGGCAATTCTATCGGCAGCATCTTCCTGGTAGACGAAATCATTGAAAAAAACCAGGATCTCACCCGCAGCATCTTCCATATCCAGAGCTGCCTGGATATCTGCTAAGTCTGCCACCATGGTACCGCGGTCCAAAGCCGAGATACCAAAGCGAAGCATCCCCACGACTATGAAGTTCGCTGTAGCCATGTTCCCATACATCGTCGAGCCGATGAGAGTGGATGCTTGTCCGGGTTGAATATCCAAACGCCGGGCGAAATCATCGCTGATAAGAATCTCTCCCTGTTTTTCAGGCAGACGCCCGCGCACCACAGCATTGGCAAGGTTAAGCATTTCCCTCTCCGGACTCTCTTCAGAAAGCAGATCTACAGCCAGCCCGGCTACAGGACCTTGAGCCTTTGTTTCTCCCTGTTCATCCGGGACATCAAAAAGCCCTCCAAACCGAATTCTAGGGGCGAAAATAAGATCGGGAAAATCTCTCTTTAGGTCAGCCATGAGATTGTTGACGCCGATAAATGCCAGATCATTCGGCATTTGATCAGCGTTCTCCGCGTAAGCCCGGGACATGATTTTCATATGCCCGGACTCAAATTTGGCGCTGGTTTGAATCCAGCTGGTCATAACTCCACTAAAGTAACTATATCCCAGGACTGTAATCGCCACTCCAAACAGAACGGTTAATATTGGGAACAGGCTGCGAGACCGGTCACGGATTATTCCTTTGAGTATGAATTTAATCATGACATCTTACCTCTCAACGCATCAGTGGGTTTGAGTTTGGCAATTT
This sequence comes from uncultured Eubacteriales bacterium, assembly GCA_964448655.1. Taxonomy (GTDB): domain Bacteria; phylum Acidobacteriota; class Aminicenantia; order Aminicenantales; family Aminicenantaceae; genus SOIV01. The sequence continues at coordinate 1,706 of CAYUXD010000204.1, read as the reverse complement.
TACGTGTGGGCAGGAAACTAACGATCGTCGTGACCATCAGGACCAAGACAACCGTTCCCAACACCAATCCAACGCTGTAGACCGGGAAAAGTTTTTCTCCCAGCGCAAAGCCAAAGTCTTCTGTTCCCTCTGGTAGGGCCCAACCTGTTTTAGAAAACCATACCAAGAAGGGAATCCCGTAAATGGCGGCAACGATGGCAGCCAAAACCGAATGCATGGCTCCTTCCAGGGTGAAAAGTTGAATGACTTTGGATCTGGTGAAGCCCAGGGCCATCATCGTGCCCATCTCTTTCCGCCTCCGGAAAATAGAGAGAACCTGTGTGTTGAAAATGGCCAGCATGGCAAGCAAGAGCAAAAATATATACATGATGGAACCACCTGCCGTTTTGGCCTTCACCAGGGATTCAATATCTGAGAGAAGGAATTTTAAAGACTTAAAGCTCCATCCTGGGACAGTCGGGATTTCCTCTGTATTTTTGGCAACAACCACAAGACTCGACTCGTTTTCCATACTCATCAGTTCTCTCATTTTCTCCAGAGGAATCCAAATTTGTCCCTGGTCAACCGAACCCACTGAGGTTTTCATGACCTGTGTTATCTGGACATCACGCGCATCAAATGTTCCCTTTGCATCCCGCCATCGAACAGTTACGATATCGCCCAACTTAAGACCGGTACTTTCCGCCATCCTGGCTCCGATGAGAGCCGGAATTTCTTCGCCTCCCTGGACAAGAAATTTTGAAGGCAGATTGACAACTGATTGCTGAGGATCGATCCCTTTCAGGAGGATCGTGCGGAGACGGCCTTCGGGATAAATGGTCGCTTGAGTCACCAGTATGGGTGTGGCTTCGCCTTTATCGATTTTATCCTGTATAGGACCGGGAACAACTCCATGGGCGTCCTCTAAAGTGAGGGGGTCCAATGGATCATAACTCTCATGCCAGTACTGGCCTCCTGCGAATTCAATGTCTATTTTGGCTTGTTTAGCTTGATCACCCATCCCTTTATACAGGCTCTGGAGGAAGATGATGAGCACAAAGGAAAGGGACAGGACCACCACATTCAACCATGTCCGGAGTCCTGCTCCCAGCAGATTCTTTAGTGCCAGGCGAGGGATAATCATTGATCCTCTCCTTTCACATTTTTCTGTTCAAAAACCTCATCCTTGGCAACTTTCCCGTCAACCAAAGTTATTTTCCGACGCAGGTATTTGATGACTTTTTCATCGTGAGAGGCGAAAATAAAAGTTGTTCCCAGCTCGCGGTTCAGCTCTTCCATGGTGTCGAGAATGTTGAATGAGTTCTCCGCGTCCAGATTGGCTGTCGGTTCATCGGCAAGAATAATGGATGGTTCCTTAACAATAGCCCTGGCTACGGCCACCCTCTGGCTTTGTCCCCCGGAGAGCTGCGCGGGTTTGGATTTTGCTCGGTCTGCCAGTTTGACCCACTCCAAGGCTTTCATGACCTTATCTTTGCGTTCTTTCGGAGACAGCTTGAGCAGAAGTAAAGCAAACTCGACGTTTTCATAGACAGTGTAAACCGGAAGCAGGTTGAACGTTTGAAAGATAAATCCGATGTTCTTGTTGCGCAGCCATGCCGCCTGTTTATGCGACAGGTCTTCGATCTTTTTCCCCATAACAACCGCGCTTCCTTCTGTTGGTGAGTCGAGAGAGCCAACGATGTTAAGAAATGTTGTTTTCCCCGAAC
>CAYUXD010000203.1:0-4934 GCA_964448655.1 uncultured Eubacteriales bacterium | reverse complement strand
GAGAAGAGCGAATGAAGAATGGCGTTAAAAATCTGAAGGGAGCCAGGCTATTTCCCAAAACCCATGCCTTACCAATGATTTATAACGGACATGGAAATGCTTATGCTCCCCAATTTTTTCTTGAATCGCTAAGATTTTTATGTCATTATCTTTCCTCTTCTTTAAAGAATATCTTTACTTATTTATAGGAGGCTTAAAATGTCGTCACTCTTTGAAGGACTCAAACCATCTCTTCTTTGGAAGCATTTTGCCCAAATCCTGAAGATTCCCCACTGTTCAGGTAACGAGAAGGCACTGGGCGATTATATTATATCGGTGGCCAAGGATCTGAATTTAGCCTGGAAAAGGGATAAAGTCGGAAATGTTGTCGCCGAAAAAAAAGCATCACCGGGCCATGAAAATGCTGACACAGTTATTCTCCAAGGACACATGGACATGGTCGGCGAAAAAAACTCTGATGTTGAGCATGATTTTAATAAAGACGCTATAAAGGCTGAAATCAAAGGAGAGTGGATTCAGGCGATAGGAACCACCCTCGGTTCAGACAACGGGATTGGTTTAGCCGCTTCCCTCGCCGTGATGGAGGATGACAGTTTAGAGCATGGCCCTCTTGAATTTCTCTTCACGGTAGATGAGGAGACAGGCCTTACCGGAGCAACCAAGGTAGAATCTGGTTTTCTTAAAGGAAAGAAATTCCTTAACCTCGACAGTGAAGACGAAGGAGCTTTCACTATCGGCTGTGCAGGCGGAGCTGATTCAGAAATCACCTTATCCCTAAAAAGGAAAAAAAACAAAGGCGGTGAGCCCTACAGACTGAAAATTTTCGGTCTTAGAGGAGGACATTCGGGAATTGATATCGACCAGGGGCGTGGAAATGCAATAAAATTACTTGCCCGCATGCTCTGGCAGGCCATGAAGGAATTTCAGTTTGGTCTTGTCCGCATGGAAGGCGGCAACAAAAGAAACGCTATAGCCCGGGAAGCATGGGCTGATCTTTTCGTTGATGCGGCTCAGAGTCAAGGTTTATCCTCGTTTTTCCAGAAGGCTTTTGATAAAATCCGGTTCGAATACAAGGCTGTTGAGAAAGATGCGAATTTTTCTTTCGAAAAAGCAAATAAGGAAAAAGAAGATCCCTTAACTCCAGAATCTCAGAAGGCTCTCATCAACCTCATTTTCACTCTTCCTCATGGAGTTATAGCCATGCATCCTGAGATTGACAACCTTGTGGAAACTTCTTCTAACCTGGCTATTGTTAATACCCACAAAGACAAAGCTCAAATAATCTGCAGCAGCCGAAGTTCTGTAGCCTCAGCCCTGGAGGCCGTCCGAAATTCAATCGCAGCCTCGACCGAACTTGGGGGAGCAAAGGTTGCTCAGCCTGAAGGCTATCCAGGCTGGACACCCAACCTCCAGTCTTCTCTTCTCAAGACTCTAAAAGACGTTTACCAGAAAATGTTTCAAAAAGAGCCAGAGGTTGGCGCTGTCCACGCTGGCCTTGAATGCGGGATCATAGGAGAAAGGTTTCCGGGGATGGATATGATATCCTTCGGCCCGACTATTGAGCACCCTCACTCTCCTGAGGAAAGGGTTCATACAGGCTCTGTAGAAAAATTCTGGAAGTTCTTAACCGGCTTGCTTGTTGAACTGGCGCAATAAGGCCTCAGGGCTCAACTTCTGGCTTTTTGAGGAATGCTTCCCAGCGATTGATATGGCCGTATTCATCAGCCTGGTCCTTTTCGATTATCTTTCGAGTCTCCTCATCCCAATCTATCTCTCTTAAAAGCACGCCGTAATGACGAACAGCTTTCTTCTCAACCCAGATGTCAGTTTTAAGAATGGCTCTGGTGCCCAGCAGTCGCGAAAAGAATCCGAATTTGAAACCCACGACCCAGTACAACCGTCTGAGCTTACTGGGTTTAAAACCGTATTCATAGAGCTTGATCTGAAAATCCTGGAGATGCGTCATCTCGTTGCCCATAGCACTTATAAGCTGCAGATTGAGCTCACTCTCTTTTTTTGTGATCTGGAACTTATAGATATTGACCGCCATAGTTTCTAATGTATGCAGGGTCTGCAATCCTTCCTTTATCCTTTTTAATCTATCCGAAGGCATGCCCTGACCTCTCAACTTAAAGTCTGCTAAGCGCATCTCAGGGCGAATGATCGAGATATCAAAATCCTTTTTTTCCACCATTGGCCTCCAAGGCTACTTTCCTGTCTTATTATAACACAGATAAAAAAAGCGCCATCGGCTTCTCTTGTTTTATCTTTGTGACTAAGTTACATAATTTTAATTATAGTTGGAATGGAAAAATCGGGATTCAGGCAAAAAAAGCTTATACTTGACTAGGAAAAGTTTAAAACCTGACCCCCATCATGACTCCTCTTAAATCCAGCCCAGCTCGCTGAATTGAGGAAAGCCAGAGCGGGATATTCCCCAGTAAGCAAAAAGAATTAAACTCAATAGATAGCCACTCATGAAAAAGAAAAGAAAGGGATTCTGATTGCCTTCTTTTTTTCTGTGAAAATACAAGAGGAGAGCGAGAAGAAAACCCACGCCAGCAGCAGGAAAAGTGAAAATTACTGTCTGTCCTTCAATTCCATTCGCTGTAAAAGTGAAGCCATAAAATGTAGCTCCTAATGAAAGAAAAGCAAAATTCTTCCAGGTGAGAGATTTAAATGAAATTTTATAAGCTGCAATAATTAAGGCAACAGAAATCAGGAAAACTCCTCCGTCCCACATAAAATGGCTGATTATTTCATCAAAAAGATAGGTGGCCTTATACAATTCTGATTCCTTCATGTGATGAAGAAGCCTGGCAATTGAATTAGAAGAAAGATGGAGGCCATGACCATCCACAAAAAGAAGAAAGCCGATGGCTAATAAAACCTTGGGCAAAATCCTTAGAGCTCTGTGTGAGGGCTGTTGAGGCTGCAGGGAGCGTAAAACTTTATTAGCACGTGAATAAAGAATATAGGCTAAAGGAATGACAGCAAAAGGAGTCAAAAAATCAAGTGTATCTCCCCAGGTTAGAGGGCTCTTAAGAAAGGCCTTGAGAAAGGGCGGCATGATATGAAAATAAGCAAAGAAAAAACCATAAGCAAGCAGCCAGAAACAAAGAATATCCTTATCTTCTTTCACTTAGACCACCTTCAAAATACATGGCCAAAATTAAAGTAGATTCCAATACCTTCGCTACTAAGACCCATATCAAACCTAACAACAAAGTTTTGAAGATAATACCTCAATCCCCAGCCGATATCAACAACAGCTTTATGGAGCCTTATTTCAGACCAGGATGGCCATACGAGCCCTCCATCCACAAAAACGTTTCCTCCCAATTTCCTCCAGAGAGGAAAACGATACTCGGCATTAACTAAAAATTTCCCCTTATCTTGAAAGCGATTTAAGCTGTAACCTCTCATCGCGGTTATCTCTGAGCCTCCTCCAAGAACAGAGTACTCAAAAATCGGAATTTTTTCGGTTTTGCCCGAAATTTTTTGAACAAGCGTGCGAAAAGCCAGAACATCTCTTTGTCCAAAGAGAAGGGTGTATTTTCTGAAATCCAGAGTAAAGCGGTAGAAGCGAGCATTCTTATTTCCCAAAAAGCTCGATGCCACATCATTCTGGAAAATAAGACGAAATCCCTCTTTCGGGTGGATCTGACTGTCAGAGGTATCATAGCGGGCAACAAGGGAAACTAAAGGTGAAAACTGCTCCCCTATTTCTTCCAGCCTCTCTGAAAAAGGTCTATCTTCTTCGACCTTGAAATATTTGATATTCCTGAGGATATAGTGAGCTTCTATCACAAAATGGGGAGTAAAGCCTCTTCCAAACTTCAACTGGAGCTCCTTTTTTTCATAAGTAAACTCGGTCTCATCATCTTTCTTAGAATCCGGTCCTGTACCGTAAAAATAGTACTTTATATATTTATCGTACTCAGCTTTGAGGTCGAAGGAAAGAGAGTATATTTTACCCTGACGAATTTCGATATCAGGAATAGAAAAAGTAAAGACATACCACCTCTCTCCCTTGCTTGAATTGAAGACAATCAAATCAAAGGATTCTTTCCTGGAGAGATAGTTCACAAATTTTGCTTTTCCGCCATACCCTGCGCCAATGTCTGTGTCATACATCAGAATCGGAAAGGCACTCAGGGATTTTTTTGTATCTACATCTTCACTTTCTCGGGAGGCACCAGCGCTTTCAGGAGTGGCATTAGAGTTTCCAGGGAAGGCATTAGCATTGTTAGGGACACAGAATAGGAAGAAAAAAAATGTAGCCAAAACCAATTGAAGCAACCTCTTTCTCATTTTTCCCCTCTCTTGCTCTTTAACATAATTGAAATCCTTAAAAACTTCAATTTTAAAACCTTATTGCAAAAAATGGGGCCAGGCCCCATTTTTTGGCCCCATTTTTTAAGCAGAAATTGGATACACCTTTTTCTGGGCGTGGTCTCGTTGGAAAATAGATAGCTTAAAGAGAATAAAAGAGATTAATAGAGAATTGAATAACCACTTAAATATGTTCTTACCTGCTGACATGGTGGAGATAAACCTCCACCAGCGTTTGATAATGCTCTTCCATGAATAGAAATATTTATTTATTCTACCGAAGGCTTCAAAGACTTCATCAGGCGTAACTCGTTTTGGTTTAAAAACAAGATGGTCACCCTCATAATGAGAAAGGTTCTTGTCAAATATGCGCCCTTCTGATTCTACTTGTTCATGGAATGGTGTTCCGGGAATTGGTATAGAGATTGAGAGGAGGATTGAACTCGGGTCAATCTCATCAAGCTTCTTGGGTAAGCTTTTATAATAAGAAGGTGTATCCTCATCAAGAGCCAGCATCAAGCCTGTAAAGGTCAGGATCCCGCGTTTTTTAAGCTTCTCAAAAAGATCTTTGTATTCCTCCACCTTATTCTGCTTCTTAT
>CAYUXD010000202.1:0-4967 GCA_964448655.1 uncultured Eubacteriales bacterium | reverse complement strand
CTGTGTTACCGTCTGTCCAGTCAATGCTAGCATCAAACGTCCGGACGGAATCGTTTATATCGATCCCCACAGGTGCATCGGCTGCCGCTACTGCATGGCCTCCTGCCCCTATGGAGTGAGATACATCAATCCCAAGACAAAAATCGCAGAGAAGTGTTACTGGTGTCATCATAGAGTGGACGCCGGTCTAAAACCAGCCTGTGTGGTGGCTTGTCCCACGGGAGCAATAATATTCGGCGATCTTAACGATCCTCAAAGCGAAATTGCCAAGGCCATAGCCAAAAACGCAGTCCAGGTTATAAAACCTGACATGGGAACCGATCCCCACACATTTTACATCGGTCTTGAGCAAGCCGCTGTTGAGGCAAAAAAGATAAAAGAGGAATAGTGTCGTGGATACTCAGGTTCTTTACAACATCTTTCACCAGGATGCATTCGGCTTCAACATCGCTTTGTATATCTATCTGACTGGTGTAAGCGCAGGGTCGTTTATCCTGTCCACATTGGCCTATGGTTTCGGCCTGAGCAAGTACAAACCACTCGGCAAGGTGGGCGTTGTCGTGGCCACGACAGTTCTCATCATAGCCCCCCTATTTCTTCTCTTCCATGTAGGGATGCCCTACCGCGCTTGGCACCTTTTTATTTATCTCAACATGGCCTCTCCCATCACCTGGGGTTCATTCCTGCTGATACTGTATCCTATAAATTGTATTATATACGGCTATTTCATGTTTAAGGAAAACATGAAGCTCACCAGGATTTTCGGGCTTATCGGTATCCCCCTTGCTGTATCTGTTCATGGGTATACGGGATTCATCCTTGCTTTCGGCAAGGCAAGGGCGCTCTGGAATACTGCCCTGATGCCCATCCTCTTCCTCGTCTCAGCCGTTATCTCGGGTATTGCCCTCATGATTCTTGTCTTCACCATTAAGGAACGTTTCTTCTCAAAAGATAAAAGGATTGACCGCGAACTGGTATTTAGCCTTGGCAAACTTCTGGCCTGGATGATCGTCTTCGACCTTTTTCTTGTAGCTTGTGACCTTATAGTTCTTTCCATCTCTCACTCCGACGCTCAAGCAGCAGCCCACCTGCTTCTCTGCGGAAAATTCAGCTTCCTCTTCCTTGTCATTGAGAATCTGCTGGGCAAGATCGTACCCTTCATTCTCCTGGCAGTACCGAGGTTGAGGACAATGACTACAACAATAGTAGCCTCAATCCTGGTGGTCATTGGAATATTCTTCATGAGATATGTAGTCGTTTTGGCCGGAGAATTCTTGCCGCTTCTATAAAGGTATTTTAAATTATGTCAAAAAAAAGAATCTCCAGACGAAAGTTCATGAAGACCGGTATCGTCTGGCTTACAGGAACAGCTGCTGGCCTCGGCTCCTTACAAGGGCAAACCTCCATAAAAAAGACCGGCGTATCCCGAACTTCACTTAAATCCCTCCGGGTCATCCCCACCACATGCGAACAGTGTCCGGCAGGCTGCGGCATCAATGCCTGCCTGAACGGGGAGCGGCTCGTCCAACTCCTCGGGAATCCGGACCATCCCAATAACCAGGGAGGTATATGTGCCAAGGGCATTGCTGGCCTGAACCTGGTCAACGATCCCGAAAGATTGCTTTATCCCCTGAAAAGAAAAGGACCGAGAGGTGACGGCCTGTGGACTAAGATTACCTGGGACGAGGCGTATTCCACCCTGGCCGCGCGTGTAAAGGAGATGATAAGGAAGGGCAGGATAAGCGAGCTCGTGGTTGATAAGGGCCATGATGATCCTTTACTCGATCGATTTATAAATGCTATCGGAACAACTAGTGTCATCGACAGGCCGGCCTTGAAGAACCTTAACCGCACCGCAGCCTTCACATCAATGACAGGGTTTCCATCTCTTGTCGAGGATGTCGGAAGAAGTCGATTCATCCTGAACTTTGGCGCTAATCCTTTTGCTAACCACGACCAGTTCGTAGGAATTGCCCGCCGCCTTATCCATGCCCGGGTCGAGAAGGGGGCGAGACTTATAACATTTGACGTCAGGATGTCCGAGACCGCGGCCAAGAGCGATGCGTGGTACCCAATCAAGGCAGGAACCGACGGCATCGTTGCCCTGGCTATGGCCAAGGTAATCGTAGAAAAGGGACTGGCCAACAAGGATTTTATGGACCGCAAAACCAACTACTCGCTGGCAATGATAAAAAATCACCTGTCCCGGTACACTCCCGAGAAGGCAGCCAAAGAGAGTAGTATAAGAGCAACGGACATCGAACACCTTGCAGTCGAGTTTGCCACACAGAAGCCTTCTGTGGCTTTAATCGGAGGCGGCGTAAGCGATCACAAAAATGGAACCCAGAACGTAAGGTCTGTCGCCCTCCTTAACTGGCTTGTCGGAAACCTTGAGAAGGAAGGAGGTCTTTTCTATCCTCGATTTCCTGCAAGTCTCGAGCCAAAGCCGGCTGATTTAAGATCCAGGCTAAATTCAGTTAATAATATTAAAGGAATAGCAGAATTAAAAGAGACCAAGACCCGAATTAACACCTATTTCGCTTATCTCTCCAATCCTGCCTACGCAGATCCTGACTGCGAGTCAACTGCAGGTTTGCTAAAAGACGAAAAAACTGTGCCTTTCCTGGTGGTTATGGATACCCATCTAACAGAAACAGCCATGATGGCTGACATGGTTCTTCCTGCGGCAACTTATCTTGAGGGATGGGGAGTAAGCAGCGCTCCATCACTGGATAAGGTTCCAATCCTGAATCTAACACAGCCAGTTGTATCCATGCTAAGCGCTGCTAAAGTTTTAAGGTCTCCAACCTTTGATGTGGGCAAGCTCCTGGAACCAATGTTCCGGCCCAGGGGCGATGCCGAAGAGGTCGGGAACGTGTGTCTGGAACTGGCCCGTAGAATAAAAGGCCGCATCGCCAAAAATCTTCCTTATAAAAATACGCATGATTATATAACAAGAGTAGTCTCTTCAATCCCGGGTCTAAAGATGGAGGGCGGTCTTAAAAATTTGAAGAGCCGTGGCCTTTGGACCGACAAAGCCTCTAAATCGAGCGATTACCGATACAACAGCGAGAGTGAGCTTCCGTCCCTGCGCCAGAAGGTGGAGATCTATTCCAACGCCATGAAACAGATTGGCTATTCCCCATTGCCAGATTATGAACCTCTATCCGTGCCAGAAAAGAAGAAGGATGAGTTTATCCTCACCACCTTCAAATCCAATCTCTGGGCCAAAGGAACCGCCAACAGCAAATGGGTGAGGGAGATACTCCATGAAAACCGCTTGTGGATTAACAAAGATGCAGCGCACAGGTTAAGTATCAAAAATGGGGACAGGGTCCGAGTCACTTCTTCTGTGGGATTCTTAATCTCCCGCGTGCTGACAACGCACCGGATTCACCCTGAGTCTGTGGCTATGGCTGAAGGTTTAGGCCATTCAGCAGTCGGAAATGTGGCCAAGGGCAAGCAATTCAGGAGCAATGACCAGGATACAAATCTCATCTGGTGGGATAAAAAAGGAAATGGTGTGAATCCAAACGAGATAATCGTAAGACAAGCAGATCCCATCGGCGGAGGACTTGGATTAAAGGATACCAAAGTCCGTATCGAGAAAATGTGATGCATCGAAACACGGAGGCTTGAAAGAAATGATTAAGAAATACATTCAAATCGCCGCCATTATTTCTTTCTTTTTGATAGCCATATCGCCACTGAATGCCAAGGACGAAAGCAACCCGGGTGAAATAAGAAGGTTAACCTATTCAGGCAATAATGTTGTGCACTATCCATGCTTGAGCGATGACGGCCGATGGATGCTCTATACGATTGAGATCAAGGACGAAGAAGAGACGATAAAGGCAGTAAGGATAATGAATGTTGGAGATGGGAAAGAAAGAGAACTCTTCCGCGACGGGGAAAAAAAGGCTCCAGCTCCATTTGAGGATATACCCCTTCTTGTTGGCTCAAAACCACCTATCTTGAGTGGAAACGGACGCGTGGCTGTATTTTCTATGAGTTTAGGCGCGCCGGCGAATATCCTTGACCATTACTTGGCTGTGGTCATCACTGACGGCACCAATTTACAGGTCATTCCCTTCCCAATCAAAGCCCTGGAAGGAAAATACTTAAAGTCACTCGAATTTACTGGTGGTGATTGGGAACGATTGTCTAATTATGCGGTAAGCAGTGATGGGAAGCGTATTGCCTGTGTGCTCAAGGGACATCTGGGACCAAGAAGATACGGCAACCCGGGTGGAATAGTCCTCCTTGATGCATCGACCCAAAAACAGAGAACTATCCTTGCCCCTGATTTTGAAGAAAATGAATGGAAATGGCCTTCATTTCCTTGTCGTCCGCTTATCGGTGGAGGATGGGCGTTTGCTTTGAGCGGAAACGGCCAAAAAATAGTGTTCGGAGCGCAGTCATCTACAGATAAAATTGATTATGACCTTTATGTTGTGAATTGGAATGGAAAAGAGATGAGGAGGATAACCGACTTCCACGACCGCTGGTTCAGCCTGGCAGATATTAGTCACGATGGAGAGAAAATAGTTTTCTTCTATAACGGAAGAGAAAAACAAGGCATAGGGACATATGCCGTGAATGGTGAGGGGAAAGAGCTAAAGTACATAAAATCCAGGCTAGCACCCAGAGTAGAGCTTTTCGACATGTCAGGAGACGGTCAATACATTCTCTTTAAGCATATTTATAAAGGAATGATCCTAAACCTTAATACCGGCCTGGAGATGGTGGCCTTTGACGAGAGCACTCCTGGTTATGCCGAAGGTCTAACGCCTATGGACTTTCCCCGTATTCCAGCTTTCTGGAGTCCAAAGATTATTAGCCTTAAGGGAGACAGGGCACTGCTCATTGGTCCTCCCCAGGGTAAGGAAACTCCTGAGATATACATGTTAAGTATTGATGTGAAATAAATAATGTCTTCTCCGAGATATAAGAAGCAATTCAGGATA
>CAYUXD010000201.1:0-5050 GCA_964448655.1 uncultured Eubacteriales bacterium | reverse complement strand
AACAGAAACGCAAATAAAGCTTCTTTCATCATGCAACTAAGCTGGCTGGACATCGGAGTTTTTTTGGTATTTGTTTTCTTTGTCGTCGGAACCAGCCTGTATAAAAGCCGCAAAAAAAAAGAAACCAGCGAAGATTATTTTCTGGCAGGAAGAACTCTCTTCTGGTATCTGATTGGCTTCTCTCTCATTGCTTCCAATATTTCTACCGAGCAGTTTGTCGGGATGTCCGGCCAGGGCGCGGGACACGTGGGGATGGCCGTGGCCAGTTATGAGTGGATAGCAGCCATCACTCTGGTTTTTGTTGCTATTTTTTTCTTACCCAAATTCCTCAAAAGCGGAATTTTTACAATACCTGAATTCCTTGAGTACCGTTACAATCCGGTACCACGGGCAATAATGGCCTTTTATACCGTGATTATATACGTAGCTGTCACTATTGCCGCAGTGCTCTATTCAGGAGGCCTGACTCTGCACACTATATTCGGCATCAAGCTGACAACTGCAGTCTGGATAATCGGCATCATCGCTGCTTTTTATACCACTTACGGAGGATTAAGAGCTGTTGTTTGGGCTGACCTGATTCAAGGCTCGGCTTTGATTATTGGTGGAGCCCTCACCATGATTCTCGGCTTCATTGCAGTAGGCGGCGTGAGTAATTTTCTTCAGGCGAATGCCGACAGGCTACACATGATCCTCCCGTCTGATCACATTGAAATTCCCTGGACAGCGCTTATTGTTGGTATTTGGATCCCCAATTTCTATTATTGGGGTTTTAATCAGTACATCATGCAAAGAACGCTTGGTGCCAAGAGCCTAAGACAGGGCCAGCGAGGTGTGATTTTCGCCGCCAGTTTGAAACTGCTTATTCCGTTTTTTGTTGTCTTCCCAGGAATAATGGCCCTGCAGCTTTATAAAGACCAGCTTTTAACCGCCGATCAAGCTTATCCTTTGTTGATCAAGAATCTTATCCCTGCTGGCCTGAGAGGGTTCATGTTTGCCGCCATATTCGGCGCGGTTATGAGTTCGCTGGACTCGATGCTGAATTCTGCGTCCACTATTTTCACCATGGATCTGTACAAGCGTCACTTCAAAAAGGATGCATCTCACAAATCCTTGATATCGATCGGACGTATCATGACCGTTGCCTTTGTCCTGATCGGCTGTTTCATAGCTCCCCAACTGGGGAATCCTAAATTCAAGGGAATCTTCCACTACATTCAGGATTTCCAGGGATATATTTCACCCGGAATCCTGGCTGCTTTCGTCTTCGGAATTATTTTTAAGCGCACTCCTTCTTCAGCTGCCATCACAGCTTTGATCCTGAATGTCCCTGTTTATGGTATTCTGCATCTGAAATACTTCGATAACATCGTTTTCCTGAATAAAATGGCAATCACCTTCGGTATATTGATACTGGCTATGGCAATCGTGACGGTTTTCAAGCCCCTAAGGGAACCGAAAGCTTTACCATCGAGAGGAGGGGTTGACATGAAGCCCGAGCCTTCGATTGTATGGCTGGGCTTGGCAGTGATAGCTGTCACCGTCGCCCTGTATATCATATTCTGGTAAGACACCTAGGAAGCCGGCATTCTGCATTAAATGGATCAGACCCCATAGTTGGATAAATGGGGCCTGGCCCCATTTCTTAGCACGGCCCCATTTCTTAGCAAAATGGACTCATCTTTTTTAGAATGGCGTTAAAAATCTGAAGGGAGCCAGGCTATTTCCCAAAACCTTCTCCAATCACGGATTTGGAGATGCTTCCCTAGAATTTAATCGTGTTGACTCACATTCTTATTATTGTTAAGATTTCTGGCACTCTAAATGATTATCCTATCCAATAAAATTAAGAACTAAGGCGGATAATTATGCGTATAAAAAAAACATTTTTCTTTATTTTCATCCTGGCTTTCCTATCGACTATCTTCTGTTTCGGCCAAAAGGAAATCCAAAACCGCGTCAATGAGATAGAAGCTCTTCTCAATGATGAAATTTCTCTCTGGAGAATCAAGAGGGGAGAAGTTCCGGGCGGAGAAAAGGCTGAGTTTGATGATTCCCACTGGGAGACAATAAAAAATCGCACCACAATCCAAGACAAAGTCTTCTGGCTAAGGCATGAGTTCAAGGTGCCTGAAATTTTCGCAGGAGTAAAAACACAAGGAAGTAAAATCGATTTGCTCTGCACGCTCAGAGGTGCGGGAAAATTCAAAGGACAATTTTTTCGTAATGGAGAACTTAAAGAATCATTTGAGCTTGAATTTGGAAATTATGAAACTGAGTTAAAAAAAGAGTTTCTGCTGAAATCTACTGCACAGCCTGGAGAAAAAATACTCCTGGCCTTCCGCTTTGAAAACCTGGGAAGACTTCCCTTACTCGAAAAAAAAGAAGTTGAGCCTGGAACTTTTTTTCAAATGCAAGAGGCTCGATTTAAAATTGAGGCAGCCCAGGATGCCCTTCGCCTGCTCTCTCAGTTTTTACTGGATTTAAAAATCGGCGGCTCTCTGCTTAATTTACTGCCATCAAGAAGCCGTCCACAACGTCAGGAACGGCCAGTCTCTCAGGTCTATCAGCAGCTAGCATCCTCCAAAGAATTCCAAAATTTAAGGGAACGATTCGAAAAAGCTCTTATGACTTTTAACATGGAGTCCCTTCAAAACGGCAATTTTTCCGAAGTAAAATCCTCACTCAATAAATTCTACAAAAATGTAAAACCCGTTTCCCGTTTTGCCAAGAACTATTCCATTTTCATAGCTGGCAATTCCCATATCGATCTGGCCTGGCTATGGCGGTGGCGGGAATCAGTGGAAGTGGCCAAAGAGACTTTCTCCACGATAATGGACAACATGGAAGAATATCCAGACATTATCTACATCCAGAGCCAGGCCCAAGCTTACAAATGGATGGAGGAATACTATCCTGAAGTCTTCGAGCGTATCAAAGAAAAAGTCAAAGAAGGTAGATGGGAAGTCATCGGAGGTATGTGGGTTGAACCTGATTGTAACCTTATTGACGGGGAATCCTTCATCCGCCAGATTCTCTACGGGAAAAGATACTTCAAGGAAAAATTTGGCGTTGATGTGAAAATAGGTTGGAATCCAGATTCATTCGGTTACAACTGGAACATGCCTCAATTTTTCAAAAAAAGCGGGATAGATTCTTTCGTAACCCAAAAAATAAGCTGGAACGATACAAATGTTTTTCCTTACTTCCTTTTCTGGTGGGAGGCTCCTGATGGATCGAAAATTTTATCCTACTTCCCGCCAACCGGGTATGTCGGAAGATTAGATGCTGAAAGAATGACAAATGGCTTGAGACAATTTGAAAAAAACACGGGAGAAAAAGATGTCTTCATTCTTTACGGACTGGGAGATCATGGAGGAGGCCCGAACAAAGAGATGCTCAACAGAGCAAGAGAATACGAGAAACAGAGTATTTTCCCGGAGATCAAACACAGCCAGTTTTCTCAATATCTGAAAAAGATTAAAAAGACAGATCTCGAATCTCTTCCTGTCTGGAGGGACGAACTGTACCTGGAATACCACAGAGGAACCTACACAACCCAGGCAGAGACGAAAAAATTTAACAGGAAATCGGAAGTTCTTCTCTCTAACGCTGAGAAAATATCTTCTCTTGCTTTCCTCCTCGTAAAAGACTACGGCCATAAGAACCTGAAGGATGCCTGGGAAAAAGTGTTGATGAATCAATTCCACGATATCCTTCCAGGCTCAAGCATCAATCCCGTCTACGAAGACGCCAGGGAATCCTATCTCGATGCCCAATATCTGGCAAAAAGGGAACTATTCGAAAGCCTGAAGCATATAGCGGCGAAAATAGATACTTCACAAGGGGAGAAGGGCGTTCCCCTCCTCGTTTTAAACTCCCTTTCCTGGGATAGAGATGGAGTCATAAAAGTCAAGCTGCCTGCAGAATTTCAAGGAGAGGCAAAAGTTTTGAGCGATTCTGGAGAAGAAATTCCTTCCCAGGTTATTGCCTCCCCAGAAGGAACTATCCTCTGCTTCATCGCTAAGGGAGTACCAGCCCTTGGCTACAAAATTTACAAATTGCAAAAAGGCAAGAGCGAAACCTACACGAGCTCTTTGAAGGCTGGAGAAACAACCCTGGAAAACCGCTATTTTCAGGTCACTCTTCACCCTCAAACAGGAAACATTATCAGCATTTTCGATAAACTGGAAAAACGGGAAGTCCTGGCACCTTCAGGCCAGGGAAACCAGCTTCAGCTCATGGAAGATATACCAGATCAATGGGATGCCTGGAATATCGGCTACACAGGACGGCACTGGAAATTAGATAAAGCAGAGAGCATCAAGCTCGAAAAAAAAGGTCCTGTGATGGCCTCGTTTAAAGTCGATAGAAGCTATCTCGGTTTTTCTAAAGCCAAGCGGCAGCCTACTCCATATTTCCCCTCTTCTTTCTTCACTCAGGAGATCATTCTTTATGAGGATATCCCCCGCCTTGATATTGAGATGAAAGCTGACTGGTGGGAAGATCATGTGCTTCTTAAAGTCGCTTTTCCGGTAGATGTGGAAAGCGACAAGGCTATCTATGAAATCCCGTTCGCGTCTGTCGCCAGGCCCACAGCCCGCAACACAGACTGGGAAAAGGCCAGGTTCGAGGTTCCTGCTATCCGCTGGGCTGATCTCTCTGATGGAGAATACGGCGTAAGCCTCCTCAACGATTCAAAATACGGTTATGACATCAAGGACAATGTGATGAGACTGAGTCTTCTGCGCTCTCCGTTGTGGCCTGATCCTATGGCTGACAGAGGCAAACACAAGTTTTCTTATGCCCTCTATCCCCATAAAGGAGACTGGAAAGAGGCGGATACAGTCCTGAGGGGATATGAATTTAACTATCCTCTTCAGGCGCTTATCACGGATTCCCATCCGGGGGAGTTCCCGCCCTCCTTTTCTTTCTTCAAAGCATCTCCATCAAACATTATTCTGGTGACAGTTAAAAAGGCAGAAGACCGGGAAAGCCTCATCTTGAGGCTTTATGAATCAGAAGGGAAGGAAACTGAAGCCCTTGTTGA
>CAYUXD010000200.1:0-5065 GCA_964448655.1 uncultured Eubacteriales bacterium | reverse complement strand
ATGCCAGACTGCCTCAAAGCTGCCTTAGATTTGATGGAAGCAGATTTTTCCCGACTGAAACATCACTCTGACTTCAATGTGACTGCTATGAGTTTTTCTGCTGGCAAATTAGCGGCTGAAATCAAAAAATATATTCCTGAATTCACTTGTGAGTATGAGCCCGATTTCAGGCAGGAAATCGCTGATTCATGGCCCAATTCTCTTGACGACTCTGCTGCCCGTGAGGAATGGGGATGGGAGCCTAGCTATGATCTGGCTGCTATGACCAAGGATATGCTTGAAGTTCTCAGCAAGCGCCACGCGGAAGGAAAACTGAACTATTAATAACATCTGTATTATCAGGCAATTAGATTAAAAATCACCAACTCAGAAGGAATTTTCATGCCGATAAAAACAGGAAAGATTAGAACGCCTGGGGAGCAAAAGAAAACAGTAATCTAATCACTTATATATTGAGTTTCCGGTATAAACACCTATCTCGCCTTAACCGCTTTTTGAATCTTTAAGGACCTTATCCCAAATCTTTTAAGAAATTTGGCAGAGAAAACGCTGCTTGATGAATAGCAAGATTAAAATACTTAAGTCCTCGAGGAGGATCTCTTTTTATCTTTAAGGGTTGGACTCCATCTGATAGAAAAACAAAGCACCAACTTCCCCCAGGATAAGTAGGAACGGGGCTCATGTAGAAACAGACAATTTTAAAGAGTTTCTTAAGGAAGACATCTTTCTTTTTAATTGATTCCGGATGATAAAAAGGCGATCCGGCTTGTGAGGCAACTATGCCATCAATATTAAGACACCTTTTCAGCTTCTCGTAAAAATCCCTTTCATGAAGAGAAACAGAAGGTCCTGTAGGATCAGAGGAATCAATAAGAATAATATCGAACTTCTTATCGGTTTTTTCGATGAATTCACTGCCGTCAGCAATGACAAGCTCAGTTCTTTCATCTTCAAGAGAAGGTAAAAGCCAAGGAAAATATTCTTTGGAAACATCGATAACCTGTTGATCGATCTCCACCAGGCAGGCATTTTTTATTGGGTAGCGGAGAATTTCCTTAAGAACTCCGCCATCTCCCCCGCCTATGATGAGAATGTTCTGAGGGGAAGGATGCGTAACAAAAGCTGGATGGGCGAGCATCTCGTGATAGAAAAATTCGTCTCTTTCTGTAGTCTGAACGAGCCCATCCAGGAGCAAAACTCTTCCAAAATACTCGTTCTCTATAACCTCTATTTTTTGATAATCGGATTTATCCCTGTAAAGGAGTCTTTTTAGCTTGAAAAAAATACCACTCGATGGGCTATGGTATTCTCTTTCCTCCGAAGGAACTGCTTCCCGGTTTTCTTTCTTAGCGCTCATAATTTCCAGATGAAAGGCTTTTTATCTGTTAAAACTTTCCCCTGTTTTAAACTTTCTACCAAATAAAGAGGCAAGGCAAAATAGCTATTGTGAAAGCCAGGATGATAATATTTTAGCTTGTTCACTTTCCGCGCGCGCATTCTTTGACCTATGTCTTTTTCAGCCAGCACAAGAGGATCCTTTGTCTTAGATGCCAGGACAAAGCCCCAGGGCATGCTGAACGACAGAACAAAGGTCCAGTAGGGCCGAACTATAGGAAAAACTTTTTTTAAAGTCTTCACCAATGAACAGAAAAATTGATTATAAGAAGGATCAGCGCTCCCTGCCTGAAGAACGAATATGCCCCCTTCCTTTAAGGCCTCAAAATTTCTCAGAAAGAACTCTTTGGTAAAAAGGAAAACAGATGGCCCTTGCTCTAAGGGCTCAGTCAAATCAGAAATAATGACATCAAACTTCTCTCTTGTTTTTTCAACAAACGGGCGGGCATCTTCAAAGATGAGGTCTGTTTTTGGGTTTGAAAACGCACCCTCAGACCACTCGGGTAAATATTTCTGGCACAGTTCCACCAGTTCCCTGTCGATATCCACCATTATCACCTTCTCAACCGTGCTGTGCCTGAGCACTTCCCTTATGGTTGCGCCCTCTGCACCTCCACTCACCAGCACTTCCCGAGGGGAAGGATGGGTGATGAGGGCTGGATGAACCAAGGATTCGTGATAGATATATTCATCTATTTGCGCCGATTGAATCTTTTTATCCAGAAAAAGAACCTTGCCAAGAAACTGGTTGTAAAAACACTGGACGAATTGATATTTTGTCTTCCCTTGATAATAGAGTTTCTCGACTTTGAACCGTCTGCCAAATGATCCTGTGAGCGTCTCAAAAAAATAAGACTCTTCATCTGCCATGGCAAAGATTATAACAAGTAAAAAATAAAGAGTAAAACGCAATAATAAACAACAAATAGCTAAAAAAGATAGACCTTATATTGGATTTTTGCTATAGTTTAGAAACTTAAAGGAGGTATTTAATGTATGGCAAGATAAAGGAAGATTTGACAAAAGAAATTCAATCTATTCACGATGCAGGCCTCTACAAAGCGGAAAGAATCATAATGACTCCCCAGGGAGCAGAGATCGAGGTTAAAGGCGGTAAAGAAGTCCTGAATTTCTGCGCCAATAACTATTTAGGCCTGTCTAGCCACCCCAAAGTCATCGAAGCAGCCCATAAGACTCTTGACGAATGGGGATACGGAATGAGTTCAGTTCGTTTTATCTGCGGGACTCAAGACATTCATAAGATTTTAGAACAGAAGATATCTGCGTTTCTCCAGACAGAAGATACCATCCTCTATGCTGCCTGTTTTGACGCCAACGGAGGAGCCTTTGAACCTCTTATCGGAGCAGAAGACGCCATAATAACCGACCAGCTCAACCATGCTTCTATTATTGATGGTATCCGCCTCTGCAAAGCCCAAAGACTAATTTATAAGCATGGTGACATGGCTGATCTCGAAGAGAAATTAAAAGAAACTCAGGGAGCCCGTTACAGATTGGTGGCCACTGACGGTGTGTTTTCCATGGATGGTGATATTGCAAAACTTGATGAAATCTGTGAGCTGACAGATAAATATGACGCCATGGTCATGATTGACGATGCCCATTCGACTGGATTTATGGGCAAAACAGGAAGAGGAACCCCTGAATACAGAGGAGTAATGGGCAGAATAGATATCATCACCGGAACTCTTGGAAAAGCCCTCGGAGGTGCCTCAGGCGGATTTATTTCCGGAAAAAAAGAGCTCATCGAACTTTACAGACAACGCTCAAGGCCTTATCTTTTCAGCAATACCTTAGCTCCTGCTGTTGTTGGTGCCTCTATTGCCGTCTTTGATCTCCTTACTGAAACTACAGAACTGAGGGATAAGCTGGAAGATAACACAAAGTACTTCCGGGAAAAGATGACTGAAGCTGGATTTGAAATAACACCAGGAGTCCATCCTATTGTTCCTATCATGCTCGGTAAATTTGAAAATGATGCCAAGCTTTCTCAAGATATGGCCCGAGATCTCCTCGCTGAAGGAATCTATGTCATCGGATTCTACTATCCAGTAGTCCCTCGAGGTCAAGCCAGGATAAGAGTCCAGCTCTCGGCAGCCCATGAAAGACAGCACCTGGATAAAGCCATAAAAGCTTTCACCAAAGTCGGAAAGAAATATAACGTTATTTCTTAGAACGAAGTAAGTTAAATATCAGTCTGGCTCTTTTACCTTTTCCATAGTGATCCCGGTGTATCCATAAAACAAGGAAACGAGGGGATTCGAAAGATTCAGAAAAGCATAAGGAAGATAGAGAAGAGGGTTTACTCCTAAGGTCGCATGCATAAAAGCACCACAGCTATTCCAGGGAATAAGAGGAGAAGTAAGAGTTCCTGAATCTTCCAAACAGCGAGAAAGATTTTTTGGATGCAGGCCTCGCTCATCGAATGCTTTTTTGTACATCCTTCCTGGGATAACAATGGCCATGTACTGGTCTGAGGCAATTGCATTCATCCCGATACAGCTGAAAATAGTGATTG
This sequence comes from uncultured Eubacteriales bacterium, assembly GCA_964448655.1. Lineage (GTDB taxonomy): Bacteria > Acidobacteriota > Aminicenantia > Aminicenantales > Aminicenantaceae > SOIV01. The sequence goes on along the minus strand of CAYUXD010000200.1, from coordinate 1,131 downwards.
CCACAAGCGACCCTGTTCTTTTTACTCTTTGAAGCAGGGATCTGGCTAAAGTTTCTAACATCCCTGTTTTCTCCATTATGCCGCCAAAGGAAAGGGCACAGATAATCAAGGCCACTGTTGACATCATACTTTCAAGACCGCCTCTGGTCAGCAAGTCATCCACCATCTTCACTCCTGTCTGAGAAACATACCCAGATTGAGCAGCCTGGATGACTTCAGCTAAAGGTCTTGATTGGGCGGTCATAGCAAAAATTCCGCCCAAGACAGTTCCTCCTAACAAGGCAGGCAAAGGAGGAATCTTTTTCACAACCATCACTATAACCAGAAGGGGGGGAAGCAAAAGAATGGGATGAATGAAAAAATTTGATTTGATAGTGGAGAGAATTACATCGATGCTTTCTGCCTTGAGGCCTCCTCCTGAAAATCTAGTTCCGAGCAATCCATAAAGAACAACAGAAATTACATATCCTGGGGCTGTGGTGTAGACCATGTGTCTTATATGGGAAAACAGATCTGTTCCTGCTACAGCAGGAGCAAGATTGGTTGTATCTGAAAGAGGTGACATTTTATCACCAAAGTAAGCTCCTGAAATAATTGCCCCGGCTACCATAGAAACTGGAACTCCCAGGCCTTTGCCCACACCGACTAGCGCAACTCCAACTGTTCCAGCTGTCGACCAGGAAGATCCTGTTCCCAGAGAAACGATCGAACAGATGATAAGAGTAGCTACAAGAAAAATCCCTGGAGAGAGAGCCTTTAAGCCGTAATAAATCATGGAGGGTACAATCCCTCCCATAATCCAGGTACCGATCATCGTGCCCACAACCATCAGAATCAGAATTGCGCCCATGGCCAGCGTAATGCCATGAACCATCCCCTCATGAACTTCCTTCCAGGGATGTTTTAAGATAATGGCAACGCAGGCAGCCACTGCCGCAGCACTGATTAATGTGATGTGAGGCGGTTGTTTGAAAACAGCGATTGTTAGAGATAAGGCTACGATTAAAAAAACAACAGGAATAAGGGCAGTCCCTAGCCTTATTCTCTTCCTTTTATCTGTCATGCTTTAATACTCTCAAGTAAAGTTAAGAAATTTTAAGCGAAAAGATAGCAAAAAGCAAATAATTGAGG
>CAYUXD010000199.1:0-5093 GCA_964448655.1 uncultured Eubacteriales bacterium | reverse complement strand
GTTGAGTACCTGGCAGCCTCCTTTCTTGATATGGACTGGCATACGCTAGAGGAAGCCAAAGAGCTGGACGTGGATAAGTTTGAAACAGAATCATTGAACAGGATAGGCCTGATTCCCGAAATCATTGTCAGGTACAAAAGTCCTTATTTCAATCACATTTTCAGCGGTGGGTATTCTTCAGGATATTACAGCTATATCTGGGCTGAGGTTCTTGATGCTGATGCTTTTGAAGCATTTAAAGAAACAAGCCTTTTTGACCAAAAGACAGCTCAGTCGTTCAGGGAAAACGTTCTTGAAAGAGGTGGCACGGAAGACCCGATGGTACTCTATAAACGATTCAGAGGAGCTGAACCTACGGTTGAGCCTTTGCTGAAAAAAAGAGGCCTCAAGTAAGAATTTTCGATAATAAAATTGTCTATTTAAGAAAAAGAAAGGAGTATTCTGGAGGGAATGCCCGTCCCGAATACGAAAGTTAAGCTCTTTTAATAATAAATGGGGAGTGTCCCCATTTTACTCTATTTTTTCTATTCTTGCCGTCTAACGTTTAAAAACCGTGTAATTTATTTAATATAGATATAGCAGCCAATACCAAAGATTGCCTTACCTGCAAAGCATACCCATCTAATAACACGAAAAGGGAACATAAAAGGTAAAATGAACAACGAGGCCATAATTAACGATAAAATTATTTTGCCCTTGGTATCAGCGGTCAGGAAAGCGACTATAAAAATTATGAGGACTATTATATTAACGAATTGTTCATAAGGCATGATTAGGTCCTCAAAACACGCTTATTTTTCGCGGTCATTAATTATAACCCGTAATTTTATAATAAGCTCTTATAATTTGTGAAGTCTTAATATTCTCTGTGTGCATTTTTCGTGCTTGATGAATTAAATTAACATATTTATTTTTGTAAAAAAAGGGGGGACTTGATAAATCAAATCCCTACACAAGATAAATCAAGCCCCTATAAATTTATTCAACGTAAGTTTGATGAATCAAGCCCCTACAGATTGCTCTTTACATATTCCTGTCGATAACTTATATTATATACTCAGAAGGGTGGGCTTGATAAATCAAGCCCCTCTTTTTTACATTTAGGATCAGGTTGGAGTTTCGATGACTCACGCAACAACCATAATTTGCATTCGCCATAAAGGAAAGATTGCCATGGGCGGAGACGGCCAGGTTTCTATGGGCCAGACTATTTTAAAAAAGAAAGCTAATAAAATAAGAACTCTTTTCAAAGGCAAAGTAATAGCTGGATTCGCGGGAGCCACTTCTGACGCTTTTGCCCTGTTTGCCAGGTTTGAGGCGAAGCTTGAAGAATATCGAGGCAACCTCTCCCGGGCAGCAATTGAATTGGCTAAGGACTGGCGCATGGATAAGGCGCTGCGCAGGTTGGAAGCTCTCTTAATCGTAGCGGACAAGGACAGTTCTTTTCTGATTTCAGGAACAGGGGATGTCGTTGAACCTGACGATGGGATTATCGCTATAGGATCTGGAGGGTCTTTCGCCCTGGCTGCCGCTCGAGCTCTAATTAAATACACCGACATGTCAGCTAAAGAGATTGCCCTGGAAGCCATGAAGATAAGCTCTGATATTGATGTTTACACTAATAAACAGATTACAATCAAGGAACTTTAAATGGCCATAGCTCTTCCCCAGGATTTAAGAAGGCCGACTTTAAAATCGGAAGAGACAGAACTTACTCCTCGAGAGATTGTATCAGAGTTAGATAAGTACATCATCGGCCAGGAAGCTGCCAAAAAAGCGGTGGCCATAGCCCTTCGAAACAGGTACCGGAGGAGAAAAGTTCCTCCTGACCTTGCCGATGAAATTGCACCCAAAAATATTTTAATGATCGGTCCTACCGGCATCGGCAAGACCGAGATATCCCGCAGGCTGGCCAAGCTGACTTACTCTCCTTTTCTCAAGATAGAAGCCAGCAAATTTACTGAAGTTGGTTATGTTGGCAGGGACGTAGAGTCCATGATAAGGGATTTGGTGCGGATTTCTGTGGATATGGTGAAGTCGGAAAAGGTTGAGGAAATCAAAGAAAAAGCTCATAAAAATGTCGAAGAAAAGATACTGGACATACTCCTTCCTCCGTTAAAAAGAAAGACAGGCGATTTCGACGGAGGAAACCATCTCAGATTTCAGGAGACAAGGGAAAAATTTAGAAGACAGCTCAGGGACGGGCTGCTGGATGAGAGAATGGTGGAAATTGACGTTAAGGAAAAGATGTCTTCTCCTATGGAGATTTTCTCAAGCTCCGGGTTTGAGGAGATAGGAATCCAGATTCAGGAAATCATTCCCGGATTTTTGGGTGGGAAGGGTAAAAGACGAAGGATAAAAATAAAGGAAGCCCTGGAATACTTATTGGAGGACGAACAGAAAAGATTGATTGATATGGACCAGGTAGCCCGGTTGGCTGTGGAGAGGGTTGAACACTCCGGAATAATCTTTCTTGATGAGGTAGACAAGATTGCGGGCCGGGAAACGGGCCACGGTCCTGAAGTCAGCCGCGAAGGAGTCCAAAGGGATCTGCTTCCTATAATCGAAGGCACTACTGTTAATACGCGTTTCGGTTTGGTGCGAACAGATCATATTCTTTTTATCGGGGCTGGAGCTTTCCATGTTTCCAAACCAGCTGATCTTATACCTGAACTCCAGGGAAGGTTTCCGATTAGAGTAGAACTCATTTCCCTGGATAAAAAAGATTTCGTCAAGATATTGACCGAGCCAGAAAATGCTCTTATCAAGCAGTATGAAGCTCTTTTGGCAACTGAAGGAATTAATGTTGATTTTACTGAGGATGCCATTGATGAAATTGCTGAAATTGCAGAGAAAGTCAATGAAGATGCAGAGAATATCGGTGCCCGCAGGCTTCACACAGTCATGGAGAAAGTTATGGAAGAGATATCTTTTAGGGCTCCAAATATGAAAAAGAAAAAAATTTCAATCGACAGGAAATACGTTCAAAGCCAGCTCAAAGATATTTTGGAAGATCAGGATTTGAGCCGCTTCATTCTTTAATGAAGAGATTTTCTCTTTTTCTTGTTCCTTTGTTTCTTTTGTTCACATTTGTTTTTTGTGGAAAAAAGGGACCCATTCTTCCTCCCGTCAAAAAAATTCCCCAAAAAGTTGAAGTTTTTGAGATAGCCCAGAGAGGGGAGAAGCTCATCCTTGGATGGGAGAATCCTGCAGCTTATACAGATGGAAGTTCTCTATCCAACATTGCTGAAATCGAGATCTGGCTTGTCGAACAAGAGAGAAAGAATGCTGAAAAAGGATCTGGAGGGGATAAGAAGGTTGCTTTGGCAGAGTTTGAAAGAATAGCCAGGCTCGAGGTTTCGATAAAAAAGGAAAGGTTTTCTGAATATCAAACAAAGAGAGGTGATGCCCCAGGCAAATTCCGCTATTTTTATGAATTGAAAGGAAAAGACTTTACTCTGAAAAACCTTACATTTGGGCTCAGAGTAAAGGATGGGAAAAAAAGGAAATCGGCGTTTTCTGATCTGCTTTTAATAGTGCCCAAAATTATTTCGCTTCCCCCTGCCGGGATCAAGGCGACTGTTTTTAAGGATCGAATCGAGATTGCATGGAATCCGGCAGAGAAGAACATAGACCAATCTTCACCACCTAATTTCAAAGGCTATAACATTTACAAGCTGGACGAAGCGGGCTCAGCCCATCGGCTTAATTCTCAACTCGTAAAAGAGAGAAAATACAGCGATAAAGATTTTCTCCTTGGCGAAGTTTACCGCTATTTTCTGAGAGCCGTTGTTTCAGCTTCGCCGCCTTTATCAGAAAGCGACAATTCCGAGGTGATAGAAGTCTTGGCCAAGGACACCTTTGCTCCTGCTGTTCCTTCTGGCCTGGTATCTATTGCCACAGAGGATTTCATATCTATTAGTTGGGACGTCAATCCTGAGACAGACTTGGCCGGATACAGAGTGTGGCGGAAGATGGAAGGGGAGGAAGAATATATCTCCTTAACTCCCCTGCCAATTCAAGAAAATGCCTTTAACGATACGAATGTTGAAAAGAATAAGAGATATTATTATGCTGTTACCGCCCAGGATAAATCCGGGAATGAAAGCCCAAAATCAGAGAGTGTCTCTCAGACAATAAAGGATGGATTCTTATGAAAATTTATCGATACACACACAGAAACAAAGCATGCTGGGGAGCATTAAAGGAAGATATTCTTTTTGAGCTAAAAGGCTCGGTATTCAAGAAATTGGAAACGAAGCAAAACGGGGTTCCAATCAGTGAAGTGACCCTGCTTCCCCCTGCAGAACCTACTAAAATTGTTGCAGTCGGAGCTAACTACAAAAATCACACCAGGGAAATGGGAAGGCCTATCCCAGAAGAGCCACTGATTTTCCTCAAACCTCCCTCAGCGGTTGTGGGTCCCAATGATATTATCATCTATCCGAAGATGGTCAAGAGAGTCGATTATGAAGGAGAGCTGGCTTTGGTAATTAAGAAAGAAGCCAGGCTCCTCAGCGATAATGATAAGATAGAGGATTATATCCTGGGTTACACCTGCTTTAATGATGTCACAGCGCGAGATCTTCAGCAAAAGGATGGTCAATTCACAAGGGCCAAGTCGTTCGATACATTTGCCGCTGTCGGACCCTGCATTGCTACCGATGTCGATCCTTCCCAGATGAGACTCAAGACTTTCTTGAACGGAAAGCTACGGCAGTCATCCAGTCTGAATAATTTAATTTTCCCTATTCCCTTTCTGGTTAGATTCATATCCAGGATTATGACTCTTACTCCGGGAGACATCATCACTACCGGAACTCCGGCTGGAACAGGCCCCATGTCTCCAGGTGATAGGGTTGACGTGCAGATTGAAGGAATAGGAACTCTTTCCAACACTGTCATGAAAATAAAGTCGTAGGGGCTTGATTTATTGTAGGGGCTTGATTTATTGTAGGGGCTTGATTTATTGTAGGGGCTTGATTTATCAAGCCCACCTTTTAAAATATATTCAATGATTTATATCTAACGCATGGAATTGATACATTGTAGGGGCTTGATTTATCAAGCCCACCTTTTAAAATATATTCAAT
>CAYUXD010000198.1:3403-5130 GCA_964448655.1 uncultured Eubacteriales bacterium | reverse complement strand
TTTGGCAAGTTCATTCCAGACGATGACCATGGCAATACAGCGTGCCAGCCCAATCATGATAATGCCATACATATATTCAGGGTGGCTGCGCAGGAATAATACGGCCAGTGCAAACATCAGAATGGGGCCTATAATCCAGTTCAGGACGAGAGAAAGGGAGAGTATTTTTACGTTACGGAATACATCGCCCAATTCTTCGTACTTTACCTTTGCCAGTGGCGGATACATCATCAGAATCAGCCCGATGGCAATCGGAATGTTCGTAGTGCCTACCTGAAATTTATTGATAAAATTAACAATACCGGGGAATACATATCCTGTTAGAACTCCAACCGCCATTCCCAAAAAAATCCACAGAGTGAGAAATCTGTCAAGAAAAGAAAGTTTAGCCGCTGTTTTTTCAGCCATTTCAAACTTCTTTCCGTTTCTGATGAAATTTTAAACCTGGTTTACTCTTATAAACGAAACGAATCATCTGCATAATTCGACTCTACTGACTTTCTTTGCTTTCTCCATATCGGCTAAAACCTCAGGATCGTCTATAAGGGAACGGCGAAGAAGTTGCAGCAACTCTGAAACAAAAGGGAATAGACTTTTTCTGGGTAACGAATAATTGACCCATCTGGCCTCTTTTCTGTCCTCGATAAGTTCTGCTTCGTGAAGAAGACTGAGGTGCTTGGAAACTGTGGAAGGAGCAAGGCTCAGGACAGCCGTTATTTCACAGACACACATAGGCTTTGCCTCTAACATTTTCATAATACGCAGCCTATTCCTGTCGCTTAAGGCTTTAAATACTTTTAAATGACTTTTCATAACACTTTCCTTTATTATTATATTTCGCCAATTGACGAAATATTATAGCGTAAAATTTCCTTTTTTTCAATAAAAATTGGGATTATTTGAACCAAAAATAAATTATACAATCTGAGGGGATTAATTTGGGTTGAAGTTCTTGAACAGGCTAAATAACAGGCTATATAAATCGTTCCTTGAACTTGTCTTTAAATGTCATCTCCTTGCCTTTCTAGTTCATACCGAAAAGATATGCTTTATCGAACTGAGGGCAGAGGAGTTTTTTCCCTATTTTTTGTAAAACCTCAAGGGAGTCCTTGTACATATAGATTTTTATCGGAAAAGCCTGTTCAGCGCCGGGCTGGAGGTCCAATCCCCAGGATTGACATTCCAGTTCTCCAAAAGCAAGAGGACCCTTCTCCAGGTGGCTGTAAAGCTGGATGGCATCTCCATTCGTCTCTTGCTCTCGCTTTGGTCTGTCTACATAGCGGCCCTCAGGCTTAACTGGAAACATCATTAGAACCATAAAGAAATCTCCGCCCTTTGCCTTCGAAATATAACAAATAATACCCTGGGAAGATTCAGGGCGAATGCCAACCTTATAGCGCTGGCTCCCGTGGATATAGAAGGAGAAAGAATCCGCATTAGCCTTAACATACTCTGAAGGAATAGGCTCAAAATAGGTGTCCCTCCAGGTTTCTCTTTTGACTTCTTGGACAGGCACTATCATCGTCCCCTCAGGAGGGATTTGAATCAAACACCAGAGTCCTAAAATACGGTCATGAATAGCTTCGCCGTTATTCTTGAGCTTATGGACAAAATCAATGCCGAGATAGTCATAGCTTAAACCTTTAAATTCAGGGTCATCCTTAAGGGGATCTTCTTCCTGTCTTACTTCCCTGGTCAATGTCAAATCATAGTTCTCCTTGCCGTCG
>CAYUXD010000198.1:0-3393 GCA_964448655.1 uncultured Eubacteriales bacterium | reverse complement strand
AAAAAGGAAACTTTGTAATTTCCAGGGTCCATGATTGAAAAATCTCTGTTTCCTTTCCAGTCTGCTCTGAAGATAAAACCTTTGGCTCCACCTTCCGGAGAGACCCACGAACGCTGGCCTCCCTGCCCTTTAAGGATGTCAGGATTTGTCCAGAATAAATTTTCTCCGCCTACAGAGACAGCAAGAATCCTCGCTCCAAACTTGGGAACAACGAGGAATTGATTGTCCTGGCTGTTGGAAAAGACATAATGCTCGATTTGGCGGCTCTTAAGGACAGAGATTATAGAATTCATGTCTGTCATCTCCTGTGAGGTATTTTCTGCTTTTAGAGACTGAAGTGCTCCAATAACAACCATAAACATAATCAAAAAAGAAAACGCCTCTTTCATCTCTTTTTCACTTCTTGGTTAGAGGCAAAAAGCCGCACACTCTCCTCTTTCAGTAAAATGATGATGGAATAAATCCCCAACGCTGTCCCTAAAGGGAAATTGATAAGGTTAAAAAAGGAAACAACCAAAACCACAATCCTGCCCCACTCTTTCCTTCTAAGCAGTCCTATGCCCCCTATGATTTCCGGAGCTGAAAAAACAGCAAGGAATATGGATCCCCAGGTAGCTACCAACCTCAAGATATAAGAAGCTTCGTAACCTATATTAGGAATAAAAGTAATCCCCCACAAAAGCCAGAAAGCAAAGATGGCTAAAAGAATTCCTAAAGACCCTGAAACAATCCATAAAATTGAAATGAGATCAACATGCTTATCCATTATTCTCACCCTTCTTCATAAACGATCGCTGTCCCGGAGGCGCTTACCATGAGCATTCTTCCCGTTTGACCGACGCCCAGTGTTTCATAATCCAGATCAACTCCAATAACAGCATTACAGCCTAAAGCTTTTGCCTCTTCTTTCATCTCATCGAGAGCTATTTCTTTCGCTCTACGAAGCTCTTTTTCATAAGCTGCTGACCTTCCTCCGACAATGTCTCTGATGCCCGCAAAAATATCCTTGAAGATGTTGGCACCAAGGATGGCCTCTCCTGAGACTAATCCCAGGTATTTCACAATCTTCTTACCTTCGATAGTTGGTGTAGTGATAACTAACATGGTTCCTCCTTTCAAATTATTCATACGAAATTACTAACTTTTCGTTCCCTTAATTCCGGTCTAGAGTATACGCTTTTTTAATCGCATGAATCAAATCTCTCACTTCCTGCTCGTCTTTATCTTTGGGGTCAGACCTTGCCATTGAAGCGGTCAAAATTTGTTGGGGTCAGGCCTTGTCATCGGGAAAAGACATTTTCCTGCCTCTTTCCTCTATGGCATTCCTTCTGATAAGGCCTGACCCCGTAAAGATCAAGATTTAAGGGAATTTTAGAAATAAAAAAATTCGAAAATTTATCTACTATTGGTTCTCAAGCAAATAAAACGGTAAGAATAAAATAAATTGCAATGGAGAATAGACCTGCAGCAGGAAGTGAAATAATCCAGGCTGAGAAAATCTTTTTTATCACATCCAGGTTTATGGCTGAAATTCCGCGTGCCAGACCGACTCCGATGATATTGCCCACGGCAACATGCGTGGTAGAAACAGGCATACCGAGCCGAGAACAAAGAAGAACTGTAGTGGCTGTCCCAAATTCAGCAGAAAAACCACGCGTCGGGGTTATGGATGTGATCTTTTTCCCCACTGTTTCCATAACACGGTGACCCCAGGTATAAACGCCGAATGCTAAGCCGACACCTCCAATGAGCAGCAGCCAAAGCGGGATGGGAACCTGCATATCAACTTTCTGCGTTTGTACAACCGCCACAATAGCTGCAACCGGGCCGATGGCATTGGCCACATCATTTGCTCCATGAGAAAAGGCCTGAAAACTGGCTGAGAGAACCTGAAGAGGATTGGCCATCTTTTCCACTTGATAATAAGGGTCTGCATCTCTCTCCTTGTATCTCCGAAGAAGAAAAGAGCCAAGGAGAAAGCCTCCAGCACCTACGCACAATGAAATAAGAAGAGCCTCTATTATAGGAAGGTCGAGATGGAGGTGTTTCAATCCTTTAAATGTGACAGTCAGAGAAAGGATAAAGGCGACGATTCCTGTAAAAAAAGGACCTATCTTTCTCGTTTGCGCAATGGGTTCTTTCGAACTCAGGATGAACTTCTTTATGATAGAAAAAATTGTAAAAGCAATAATACCGCCAAAAACTGGAGAGATAATCCAGCTCAAAACCACAAAAAGGACCACTTTCCACTTTATTCCTGCAACTCCCACGCTTACCAGGCCAAAACCAACCACTCCCCCTATAATAGAATGTGTGGTTGAAACCGGGAGCTTAAAATAGGTGGCTATATTCACCCAGAGCGCTGACCCCAAAACAGCAGCCAGCATCCCAAAGATGAAAAGAATCTGTCTGTCGCTAAACTGCAAAGGGTCAATGAGCCCTTTTCGGATTGTATTGGCTACATGACTTCCAACCAGAACAGCGCCAAGAACATCGCAAACACCTGCCACAACAACGGCCCTTTTTATAGTCAAGGCCCCTGAAGCAACAGAAGTAGCCATAGCATTAGCCACATCATTGGCTCCGATGTTGATTGCGCTGTAAAGGCCTACTAAAACTGCAGCTATAAGGACAAAGCTAGCATCCATAAAAATTCACCATTCTTTCCTCAAAATCCACAATTTTCAACAATCTTTACTTAGCAGGAAAATGCAAAAAAAGAAATTCTAAGCTATTATGCTTCAGGAATTGTGGAGCATCAGCCGCATCTGATCTCCAGCATTCTCGGCGTGATTGGCTAAAGTTCCAAGCTCACTAAAAATATGCATCCACATCATTACAGAAACAGGGTCTAATTTCTTCTCGATGGAAAACATTTTTTTGGCTGCTGTCATTTGGGCTTTATCTGCTATCCACTCCTTCAACTTAAGCTGCTCGATCAGCTCCATGACTTTATGAGCCTCCTCACCTCCGAAAGAAGTCTCGGCAAGCAGCTTAATTTCACTGGAGACAGTCATTGCCGCCTCGTATGTCTCAAGAACTTTATCGACAAAATCTTTTAATTCCTCTTTAAGCTCATCTGGCACTGTGGTTTTCCTGAGTATGAGTAAAGCTGCCAAATCTTCTGCAGAATCAGCGATGTGGTCTTGCTCTTTAAGAAACCTCAGGATGTCTCCTCTTGCGACAGGCAAAAATATGCTCTTTGGCAAACCACTCCTGATATCTTTTTTCACCATATCAGCATCATGCTCTGCCTTGAAGATTTTCCTGGCGACATCCTTGACTTTCTCCTCTTCTCCTTTAAGGAAAGCATCCATAAGAGGCCTGACCAAATCAACGCATGCTTTAACTTTCAACATATGCTGGTGAAGAGGTTCAAACGGAGATTTTCCG
>CAYUXD010000197.1:0-5133 GCA_964448655.1 uncultured Eubacteriales bacterium | reverse complement strand
CCATTACTTGATTCTTGTTTTAATGGGTGCCCTTCTCTTTAGCGGTAAAATTAACGTTGTTTTCCTGCTCTTAAGCCTTTTAGCCACTTTCTTCCTCCGGCAATTTTCTATAATTGTCAATGACATCTTTGATTTAGAAATAGATAAAATAGGCAAACAGGCTGATGGTTCAGCTTTTCTCCGCTACGGAGATACAATCATGTTTGTCACCGCAACCTCCAAGAAAGAAATGAAAGAAGAAAAGCCTTTTCTCCCCTTGATAGTTGATTACAGAGAAAATACATATGCGGCAGGAAAAATTCCTGGAGGCTTCTTTAAAAGACAAGGGAGACCTTCAGAAAGGGAAATTCTTGTCAGCCGTTTAATAGATAGACCAGTAAGATCTCTTTTTCCAGAGGGCTATCATTATGATACTCAAATTGTTGCCCTTCTCCTCTCTGCTGATTTAGAGAATGAACCTGACATTCTCGGTATTATCGCAGCCTCGGCCGCCCTCTATTTTTCTGACATTCCGTTCACGACTCCTATGGGAGCAGTAAAAGTCGGCTATCTCAATAACGAATTTATCATCAATCCCACTGTGAAGCAGCTCGAGAAGAGCACTCTCAACATGGTGGTCGTGGGTACGGAAGAAGGAATAGTTATGATAGAGGCAGGGGCCACAGAAGTTGAAGAGGAAAAAATCGCAGAAGGTATTATCTTAGCTCAAAAGACTATCGATGGAATTATCAAAATTCAGAAAGATCTCTACAGCAAACTAAACATCCAAAAAAGAGAATTTAGTACTAAAGAAATTGATCAATCAAAGCTGGAAAAGATCGAAAATAAAATTTCTTCTTCTCTTCTTAAAGCTACCCTGGCCAAAAATAAAAAGGAAAGAGAAGAGGCAACAAAAAAAATCCTGGATGACCTTCTAGAACCCATTCCCGAGGAAAACGAAGACGAAATCAATGAGACTAAAAAAATATTCAAATCTATTCATAAAAAATTAATCAGAGATTTGGTTTTAAATGAAAAGAAAAGAGCTGACGGAAGAGATTTCAACGAAATAAGACCGTTGTCTATTGAGGTCGGGATTCTGCCTCGCACGCATGGCTCAGCTCTTTTTACAAGAGGAGAGACTCAATGTCTTGCCACCGTAACCTTGGGCACGTTTGAAGACGTCCAGAGATTGGATGGACTTGGAGAAGAGGCTGAAAAAAGGTTCATGCTTCACTATAACTTCCCTCCTTTTAGTGTGGGGGAAGTTGCTTTCCTAAGAGGCCCAGGAAGACGCGAAATCGGCCATGGCGCTCTGGCCGAAAAGTCTATCCTCCCCTCTATTCCTGATGAAGAAGATTTTCCCTATACTATCCGTATTGTCTCCGACATCTTGGAATCAAATGGCTCTTCCTCGATGGCCACTGTTTGCGGGGGCGTCCTCTCCCTGATGGATGCAGGAGTCCCTCTCTCTACGATTATCGCAGGAATCGCCATTGGGCTGGTCAAAGAAGATAACCGCTATGTTGTGCTCACTGATATTGAAGGCCTTGAAGACCATTATGGAGATATGGACCTCAAAGTTGCTGGGACAGAAAAAGGAGTCACAGCGATTCAAATGGATTTAAAGATTCCCTCGATTCCGGTCGAGATTTTAAAGGAAGGACTGTTTAGAGCCAAAGACGCACGCTTAAAGGTTCTATCCAAGATGAAAGAAGTGCTGGCGCAACCTCGACCGGATATTTCTCGTTATGCTCCCCGAATCATAAATTTAATGATCAACCCGGAGAAAGTAGGTGATGTTATCGGACCAGCCGGAAAGATCATCAAAAAAATCATTGCCCAAACAAATTCCAAAATAGAAATAGAAGAAAGCGGGAAGATCACTATTGCTTCCTCAAATACCGAGTCCGCAGAGAAAGCGAAAGAGATGATAAGGGAAATCACCATGGAAGCCGAAGTTGGAAAAATCTATACAGGGAAAGTCGTTCGCCTTGAGGAATATGGAGCGTTCATTGAAATCCTCCCCAACATTGTCGGTCTCCTTCATATCTCTGAAATTGCTCACCACCGAATCAGGAATATCAGGGATGTTTTCAAAATGGGACAAACAGTCCGTGTTAAAGTTATGGCTATCGACGAAGATAACAAGATCAAATTAAGCAAGAAGTCCCTGGAACACGATTCCTATCATCGGTCTGATCCTCTCGCTCCTGAGCCAAAAAATCCTGATTTTTATCGAAACCGGGATTATAAAGATAAATCTTAATTCATTTAAAAGGGAATCAGCGAGCATGAGCAAATTATTGCCTCGAGCAAAAGGATTTACCCTAACCGAAATGCTGGTCACCCTTACTATTCTTGCAATTCTAGCAGCAGCGGTCATGCCTCTGGCCAAAACTGCGATAAGAAGAGAAAGAGAGATAGAGCTGAGACGAAACTTAAGAATAATAAGAGAAGCTATAGATGCTTACAAAAAGCTTGCTGATGAAAAAAAGATAGATGTTGAAGAAGACACTGAAGGTTACCCTCCAGATTTAGAAACCTTAGTTGAAGGAGTTGAATTAAAAGTTAAAGAAGAGGGAGAAGAAGACTCAGATACAAAGATTATGAAGTTTCTGAGAAGAATTCCCATAGACCCGATGATAAAATCTCATGAATGGGGATTAAGATCTTACCAGGATGAGCCTGATTCAGATGTCTGGGGAGGAGAAAATATCTATGATATTTACACGAGAAACCCGGGCACTGCCCTGGATGGAACTAAATACAGAGAATGGTAGAGATATGACAAAAAATTTTTTGGCCCATAAGAATAGGAATAGCGGCTTTACTCTCATCGAAATGCTAATCGTCTTCGCTCTTATTGGAATTCTAGTTGGCATGGGACTTCCTCAGTATAAATATGCCACTAGACGATCGAGAGAAGCCGTTTTAAAGGAAAATCTCTTCCAGATGAGAACATTGATAGACCAGTATTACGCAGACAAGGGTAAATACCCCTACTCTCTCCAGGCTCTTGTAGATGAAGAGTATTTGAGAGCAATACCCATAGACCCTATAACCCGCTCTTCAGAAACCTGGATACAAATGCCAGAAATACTATCTGAGGAAGATCTGATATTAGCCGTGGAACCTGGAATAGCAGACGTTTTATCCGGATCAGAAATGAAATCCTTGGACGGAACACCCTACAGCACGTGGTGATTTCTACTTACCCTAATCTTTCTTTTTATGACTCATGAATAGAAAAGAAGGCTACATACTAATTATCCTCATGGTTGCTGTCTTTATTATGGCTATTGGATTCCTTATTGCTACACCGATTTGGAAGACACAGATTCAGCGCGAAAAAGAGGAAGAATTGATTTTCAGGGGGAAACAATATGTAGAAGCAGTTCGACTATTCCAGATAAAATACCCGGGCAGTTTTCCTAAAACTTTTGAAGAATTATTGGAAGAGAAATGCCTCCGCAAAATGTATAAGGATCCTATGACCAAACACGGGGAATGGGATGTTATCCTTCCTTATGGGGGAGCTTCAGGACGACGAGAAGGAGCTACTCAAAAAATTCTGGTGGTGCCTCAGAGTGCTCTCTCTTCGGTCGACAATCCAAGGATTATCGGAGTTGTAAGCTCATCACCAGATAAATCTATAAGAATCTACTTTGACCAAGAAACCTACGATAAATGGCTATTCTACTACGGCTTCGACCCTGAAAAAATGCCAGAGATTGTCTATTATGGGAAAACAGAAAAGCGCTGATGGATTCCATCCTCATTATAGCCGGAGAAAATTCAGGAGAAAAATACGGCGCTGACCTTGTCCACCAGTTTAAAAAACTCCATCCTTCTCTCTCTTTTTTTGGCATCGGTGGAAAGCAGATGCAGAGAGAAGGAGTTAGTCTTCTTTTCCCGGCAGAAGAGCTGGCTGTTGTTGGAGTATTCGAAATCATCTCTCATCTTCCCCGTATAAAAAAAATCTTCAACAAAATCAAAAGAGAAATAAAACGCCAAAAGCCTTCAGCAGCAGTTCTCATCGATTCTCCAGATTTCAACCTCCGTCTGGCCAAGAAACTCAAAAAACTATCAATTCCCATCCTCTACTACATAAGCCCTACGGTATGGGCTTGGAGAAAAGGGAGGCTGAAAGCCATAAAAAAAACAGTAGATAAAATGATGCTGATTTTCCCTTTCGAAGAGAAGATCTACGGAGAATACGGGATTCCAGCTGTCTATGTAGGACATCCCCTCAAAGAAAGAGTAAAAGCCTCTCTCACCAAAGATGAATTCTTGGAGAAGTACGGGTTGAGTGCTCAAAAAAAGCTTATTTCTCTCCTCCCCGGGAGCAGGCGAAGCGAGCTAAAATATCACATACCAGTCCTCGGAGAAGCTGTGGAGAGGATAAAAAGTGAATGGGACACGCAATTTGTGCTTCTTCTGGCTGAAAATCTTGAGAAAAATTTTCTCTTGGGCCTAATTCCTCCCTCGCTTAAGGGCCTAAAAATTCTCAACGAAGATCATTATGAAGCGATAGCTTCAAGCGACCTCGTCCTCTCTGCTTGTGGAACAGCTAATTTAGAAGCGGCGTTGCTGGAGACTCCGCTCGTCTCATTTTATCGCATCTCGCCCCTCACCTATTTTTTTATGCACAGGCTGGCCGCCATAAAAAATTTCAGCATTGTCAACATCCTTGCCGGAGAGAAGATTATCCCTGAACTGATACAGCGAGACTTTACTGCTCAGAACATTTTCGAAGAAGCAAAAAAAATCATTGATTCTGAAAGTGTAAGGTCAGAAATGATAGCCCAATTCAGAAGAATAAAAAAACTTCTTGGGGAGAAAACCGCCCCAAAAAACACCGCCCAGGAACTGGAAAAACTGATGTTTCCTTTGTAAACTATTTCACAACATATTTCGTATATCACATTGAGGATTCCTCCATATTTAAAATGGCATATTTACTGCTCTTAAAAAAAGGGGGAGTCGAAAAAACAAGGAGGTATATATGAAAACCGCCAAAACCATCAAAGTTCTATTCATCGCTACTCTGCTGCTGCTGCCGACGTGGTCTTTTGCCAAATCTCAGGTCAAGGCCGGCACAATCATCGATCAAATCAACGCAGGAAAGGCTGTTCAGTACAAAAATGCTGA
>CAYUXD010000196.1:0-5150 GCA_964448655.1 uncultured Eubacteriales bacterium | reverse complement strand
GGACGTTAAAGCCATAGAAACCAAGGAAAGGATAGAAAGCATCCGCAGCGAGCTCCCTCTGGATGTAGAAAGGATTTCGATACAGAAGTTAAATACTTCTGATATGCCAATCTTAATAATGAGAATATCAAGCAACCGCGATCTTTCCAATTCATACGACATGCTCAACCGCCTCCTGAAGCGCAGGATTGAACGCATTAGAGGCGTCTCCAAGGTTGAGATGTATGGAGTAGAAAAAAAGCAGATACTTATTCAACTTCTGGCTGACCGTATAATAGCCCACCAGATTGACCTTAATCGTTTATCCCAAGTCCTCAGAAGCAGCAATTTCATGGTGACAGCGGGTCTTATCACTGATGCTGACAGACGTTTTATGGTCAGGCCTATGGGAGAAATCAGAACCGTCGATGAAATCAACAACCTGATCGTTGGAGATAATGGACTTAAGCTTCGGGATATCGCTAAAGTCAGTCATGAGATGCCAGAGCTGGACTATGGAAGACATCTCAACCAAACCTATGCAATTGGTCTGAATGTTTTCAAGGAAAGTGGTGCAAATATAGTTGACGTCGGAAAACGTGTTAAAGCCACAATAGCTGAGATCAGTAAAGACCCGAGAATGGAAGGAATCAATCTCTACTTAATGGATGATATGTCTGAGGGAATCGTAAGCTCCCTCAATGAGCTCCTCAAAGCTGGTTTATTGGGAGCAGCCTTGGCCATAGTAGTCCTTTTTCTTTTTCTCCGCCAATGGTCTGCGACCTTCATTGTTGTCCTGGCGGTTCCCTTTTCCCTGTTTGTCACGTTTGCCTTTATGTATTTTATGAACCTCTCACTCAACATCCTCTCCATGCTGGGTCTTCTCCTGGCTGTGGGCATGCTGGTGGATAACGCGGTGGTGGTTACAGAGAATATCTACCGTTATCAAAAGTTAAGTCCTGGCAAAAAAAACACTACTATCACAGCTGTAAAGGAAGTTGCCCTGGCCATTACTGCCGGAACTTCGACAACTGCTATAGTTTTCCTGCCCAATATCATCAGCAGCAAAAATGAAATAGCTATCTATATAAAGCATGTAGCCTTATCCTTCTGTGTTGCCCTTGGTGCCTCCCTGATTCTTGCCCAAACCATTGTTCCCCTTCTGGCCTCACGGATTAAATCTTCTCCTTTGAACCAAAAAAAACGTTGGATCGATAGATTAATTTTACGGTATAAAAGAATTCTTAGCTGGCTGCTTAAACACAGAAAAACCTCGGTGGGCATTCTTCTTTTAACCCTTTTTAGCATTGCTATTCCGGTAAAGTTCGTCAAAAGTGATATGTTCCCTAGCCAGGAAGATCGAAGGCTTTATCTTTATTATAACATCAACGATAACTATACCGTTGAAAGAGTTGAAAAGGCTGTGAATAGAGTCGAAGATTATCTTTTTGCCAACCAGGACAAGTTCGAAATCGAATCTGTTTACAGTTTTTATCAGGGCGATTATGCCTTATCCACGATTAACCTCAAGAAAGGTAGAGAAGCCAGAAAACCTCAGAAAAAGATCAGTGATGAAATAAGCAGTGGTCTGCCTGAAATAGCAGTGGGCAGTCCCACGTTTGAAAGAACGCGGTCTGGAGGTAGCACAGATGATCTGAGCATCTACCTGGTCGGCAGTTCAACCGAACAGTTGATAAATCTATCTCATGAAGTGGCCTGGGCTTTGGGGAATATTCCGGGATTTAAAGATGTCCGGTCCAGAGCTTCAGTGGGAAATAAGGAGGTCCTTGTTGTAGTCAACCGGGAACGGGCTAAAAAATATGGTTTTACGCCTCAGGAGATTGCCAGTAATATTGCCGTTGCCATGCGGGGAGTTTATCTTCGACGCATGCATGATGAAGAGGGAGAAATTGAGGTGAAGGTAGAATTCCAGAAGGAGGATAAGAGAAACCTGGAACAGCTGCAGAATATTAGCCTTTTTGGAGAAAACAACAATCCCGTCAAACTCTCAACTCTGGCTGATTTTACAGTCAGACAGGGACCCCACAACATACACCGGGAAAACCGCATAACCTCACTGGGGATTGCGATCGATCTAAAGGATATAACGGTCAATGAAGCGAAGGGAAAAATCAGCAAGGTCTTAGGGCAGTATGATTTTCCTCCAGGTGTTAGCTGGAACTTCGGACGAAGTTTTGATTTTGAACAAGAAGCTGTCAAAACGATGATGATCAACACCCTTCTGGCTCTGGCTTTGATCTATTTTGTGATGGCCTCCCTTTTTGAATCCCTGGCATTTCCTGGTGCCATCTGGACATCCATTATCTTTGCTGTTATCGGTGTGTGGTGGTTTTTCCTAGTTACCGGCACTACGTTCTCTATTATGGCCTGGATCGGAGTTCTGATATTAATAGGTGTTGTGGTCAACAACGGCATCGTGTTGATTGATCATATTAACCAGCTCCGCGCCCAAGGATTAAGCCGGTATGAAGCCATCGTCCAGGCCGGCGGCAACCGAATTCGCCCGATTTTGATGACCGCCGGAACAACTATACTCAGTCTCGTTCCTCTCTGCTTCAGCACTGTCGGCATCGGAGGAAATGGCCCGCCTTATTTTCCGATGGCCAGAGCCATAGTCGGCGGCTTAGCTTTCTCAACCCTGGTGACTTTGATCATCCTTCCAGAGATTTATCTTTTGCTGGATGATTTGCGCCAGTGGTTCCGACGGGTTCTAAGCTCTGCCCTGAAATAATCCCTTCCCAGTTTTATCGACCATCGATCAAAGGGCCTCCAAATCCGTGATTTTTTAATAAGAGTATTTGGGGATGGCTTCGCTCCCAAAAGATTTTTAACGCCATTCAAATTCCGCTCTTATGGCGACTGCGTAACTCGCCCTGCTTAAACATACTCGCCGGTCCACTGCGTGGACTGCCCTCGAAGAACAGAATTTAAAGGCTAAATCTTTTAATGTCGGTTCATCCATCCCAAAATACCCTTACGTTATGACTGACTACTTCCTCATCACGGAAAATGAAATGGTAAAGAAATTAGGAGAACTATTGAAATTATTGCTGCTCTTAAAATAGAATGTTATCAAATTGATAATCATTTAAAGAAGGATCGTCTCTAATATCTAATTGAAGGATAAAAAATGAAAGTAGTTGATCTGGCAGATGAATACAAAGAATTATATTTTGTCTGCCTTGAAGACTGGTCTGAGGAGATGAAAGAAGCCGGGAGCTATAAAGAGGTCTGGTACAATAGAATGAAGAACAAGGACTTCTGGGTAAAACTGGCAACGGATGATTACGGAATAGTCGGGGGAATGATCCAATACATGCCTATTGAACATGCTTTCGCCGAAGGGAAGGGTCTTTATTTCATCCATTTTATCTGGGTTCATGGGCATAAGAAAGAAAGAGAAGGAGGAAATACTGATGAGCAGTTCCTATTCGTTCAGCAAAATCGGAAGCTTTGAAAAATGTAAATTACAGTATAAATATAGATACGTTGATAAATTGCCTCTTAGAGTTGAGACTATAGAAGCATTTATGGGTATCATAGTCCATGAAGCCTTGAAAGAGTTTTATGACCTTGTGAAAAACAAAATAATTAAGCCTGAAAAGTGGCTCCTTTCTAAATACGATGAGCTATGGAAAAAAGACTATAATGACTCGATTAAGATTGTGAAAAAAGAGTTTTCAGCAGAGGACTATTATGAGAAAGGGAAAAAATGCTTGATGGATTATTATGAAGAATATAAACCTTTCGACCAGACAAAAATTGTGAAAACAGAAGAGTCTGTTTTTTGCAAGCTAAAACAAGATGCCCAGGAATATAGATTTACTGGAATAATTGACCGCCTTGACTGGAACGATAAAGAAAAAATATTCGAAATCCACGATTACAAGACTTCGGCGACGCTAATGACTCAAGAGGAGGCGGGCCAGGATTTTCAACTAGCCCTTTATCAAATTGCTCTGCTTAGCAGATGGCCAGAAGCTGAAAAGGCAAAACTTATCTGGCACTTTCTTCTTTTCAATAAACAGATCGAATCTTCGAGGACAAAAGAACAGTTAATGGAAATACAAAGTATCGCTGTAGATAAGATAAAGGCAATCGAAGCCTGTGAGGAATTTCCCCCCTATAAGAGTGTCCTCTGTGATTGGTGTGATTTTCAGCAGATCTGTCCGCTCTGGAAGCATCCGAAGAAGATGGAAAAGCTGGACGAGAACAAATACAGAAAAGATCCCGGAGTGAAATTAGTAACAAGCTACTCAGAATTAGAGGAGGAAAAAAAGAAATTAAAAGCGAAAATAGCAGAAATAGAACAGGAACAGGCGAAAATAGCAGAAGCTGCCGTAGAATTTGCTGAGAAAGAAGACAGCTGGATTATAGATGGCCCTGATAAGCAGCTGGTCGTGACAGTGAAAGAAGAACTCGGTGCGCCAACTCGAACGGAAGATGAGGAGAAGTGGGAAGGATTGCGGAATATTTTAATAGAGAGTGATAAATATGTTGATGTTTCAACTGTAAATAGTAGTATGTTAAACAGGATGCTAAAAAGCTGGCCTCAAGAATTCATCGATAAAATAAAGGGCTTCCTAAGCAAAAAGACTATAAAGAAGGTGGATTTAAAGAACAAAAAATAAGAAACAATCAGTAAAACAGATTGATGCAATCTAGCATGGATAAAGATAGGGATAAAAAAATGGGTAAAAAAAGGAGGGCTTCGAATATGCTAATCGCAACGGTAATCATGGCTGTTTTTGCCATTATTCTCCTTTACATCGGATACTCAAAAGGGCAGGGCCAACATCTAATCGGCCTAAAATACGCCCTCAAGATAACAGTGCAGATTCTTCCCTTATTGATTTTTGCCTTTATCATGGCTGGCATGATTCAGACTCTTCTGCCTCGTGAACTCCTATACAAGTGGATAGGGGAGGAGTCTGGCCTGCGCGGGATATTCATCGGCACTCTTGCCGGAGGTATAACTCCTGGTGGACCTTATGTAAGTTTACCCATCGTGGCTGGCTTTCTGCGTGCTGGAGCTGGAGTGGGAACCATGGTTGCTTTTATTACAGCCTGGTCGTTATGGGCAGTCAGTCGTTTGCCCATGGAAATCGGGATACTGGGGTGGAAATTTACAGTTGTCCGCCTGGCCTGCA
>CAYUXD010000195.1:0-5223 GCA_964448655.1 uncultured Eubacteriales bacterium | reverse complement strand
ATTTCTTATATTTTTGGGCACTCCTCGGTATGGGGTCAGGTCTTGCTTTTTGCCATCCTGGGGGCTATCCTGCTTACCCTTGAGTAGTAAACTCCCAAAATTGCCCAACTTCCCTCAGTTTGCCTACCCACCTGCAAAGGATCTGGTAGCTCAGGAACGAGTAACTACTCCCGCCCGCGAAGGAAGGTTTTGCAACAGCCCAGAGAGAGATGTCCTATCCTACTATGGCCTCTGTTGGACTGAGGGGTAAACGCCTTTTAACCGGCGCATCTCTGCAGAGAGATAGCCCTTAGGGGTCTCAACCCAAAGGTGATACTGGTTGCATTAGCTGCAAAAATAGCAAAAAGCAAGACCTGACCCCATGACCTGTGCTTTCCGTCCCTCTACATATTACCTCAACTCTTCTGAATCTTTTTGGAGACGTTTCTGCTCTTTCTCCCGTTTATCCATTTCCTTCATCTCTTCCCACCATAAACTTGCCAATAATAGATGTTCATAGCGAATGTCCAGGTAGTATTCTGGAGGTTCCATCAGGTCATCATACCACACATCATATTTGCTAATTGAAATAGATAAATTGTTATTGGTAGAGTCCCATCTTACAGACTCAACCAATTGATTAGAAAAACTTACAATGTGTTTAGTTTTCTGCTGAGTAATAATGGTATCTGGTTCCCCATATTCCTTTAGGAGAATTTTTTTGTAGCGTCTACATTCCTTGTCTCTGCCATGTGGCTCATCGAACATGAAAGTTACCCAAATTTCTGCCAAGCCTTTATTGCAGAAGCACAGACGGGTTTCTCGACTGCATTCAGTGTCACCAATAATGTCTACAGAAGTTCCTTGCACTGTATATTTTCCGTGATTCCATGCATCTGATTGTGGAGTTTCTGCCACAAGTCCCAAAGCTCTGGCTTTGAATGCTTTTTTAACCTCTTTTACGCTCATTCCAAACCGAAGCCCCAAGACCCTGGGTAATGTGGTATCTCGGGCTGCGACGATAGGGATAGGCTCCTGGGCTGGTGCAGTTGATGGGAAAAACCCCAGCGAACAAATAAGCACTCCACAGAATGATGCTATCGTTGTTTTCATGATCCCCCCTCTTTATGCAATCACGCTTAATATTCCCTTCATTAATCTTTCTCTCTCTCATGCTTTGTGCTTAATCTTCACAATTATTCTCTCCGCATGTTTTTCAATTGACTTTCTTTGCTGTTTTATCGCTTCCTCTAAATATGGTATTGCTGGGTCCCCCATTCTTATTAAACCCTCAGTTGCTTCATCTCTAAGATCTTTGTCCGCTAAAGCACCAATCAGCGTAGGAATAACGGATTCATCTTTAATCTTAGCTAACACAGAAATGGCTGTGAATCTGGCATCTTCAGGAAAATCTCCTTCTACAATACTGAGCAACCCCTGAATAGCAGATGAGTCGGCTCTTTCTCTAAGTATTTTGGTAGCCTTTTCTTTTTCACGATAACCTCCCTTTCCAAGGACGCTGATCAGCGCTGGGATAGTGCCAATGTTTAGTAATGCTTGTGAAGCTTCATCTTGAGCTTCAGAATCTTCAGAGTCTGATGCGTATGATAGAGCTTTTTCCAAGTATGGAATTACAGCTTCGTCTCCCATTTCTGCAAGAACTTCAATTGCCTGTATGCGAGATGTTGCATCCTCATCTAAGATGATCCCCAGTTCCTTGATGATTTCTTCCTTACTAAACTTCTGCCCACAATATCTGCAAACCCGGGACTCTATCTTAATTAGTTCAGCGCACTGGGGACATTTCTTAATAAGCGCTCCTCCGGTTTGTTGTAGATCTGGCCTTAGTGGAAGACCCGCGGCGGCTATCAAGCCGAATATGCCAAAGAAAAATCCACAGACAAACCATGCCCCAGATGAATATCCTTTTTTTTGAGCCAGATTTGAGGCAAGAGCTCCAGATATGATAGCCTGTGCTATAACGGCGATAACGATGAGAACGGTGACGTCTTCCATGTATTTCTCCTTTCAATCTTCCCCAATTTAACTAAACTCGTTCGGACAAAGCAAGGGGTCAGGCCCTTGCTTTTTGCTACTCTGGAGGCTGTCCTGCTTACCGTTGAGTAGTAACTCTCAAAATCTCTCAATCTCCTTCAATTTATTTACTCATCTGCAAAGGATCTCATATGCACCCTAAATCTTCTCTCTCCCAATATGAATTCTCCTCTCACCTCCTCCGAGGGACTCTTCTCCCCTATTCCTCAGAAAGAGAGATCCTACCTTCCACGGGGTAGATTGAACCTCTGGGCGTAAACCCCATTTAGCTGGCGCATCCCTGCAGAGAGATTAGCCTGTGGGGTCTTAACCAGAAGGTGAAAATAGGCGTAAAAAGCAAAACCTGACTCCGTAACCTGCACTCAAGTTATTTTCGGCAGGACACTAACTCGCTCGGCATATCGTGGCACGAGATCATAGAGTTCCGCAAGGAACGGTTTGTCTTCGTTTTCGCCGAATTTGCTCATTCGCAGGTCTTTTCCCTCTGCAGACAACGTCGCGGATCAGGCGCGGCTATAAACCGTCGCCTGCATCTGGTTTGTTGGACATTTCTATTGTTCAAAACTCATCTGTTCCTTAGACACTCGGCTGAAATGGTCGTTGTTGGCTTCCGAGAACCAAAAATCAAGCATGTTGCCATAGGCATCAGTTCTTTGAATCTTAGCGGTATGCTTGGTATTCTCCTCATCGAAGGGCGCGCCGAGACCCTCCAGTGTGTCGGCAAAACCTATGACGATATAGTCGAAATGCACTACATTGGCGTATTCCCCGCGGAAAGAGGACGGATCGAAGTGCCAGTGGGTGTTCGGGGCACATGTCAGGCGATAGATAAAGGGTCGCGTGATTTCGTAGAAGACCTGTTGGGCCGGAGGAGCATGACGGAAAATGTGTTGAGGGGAAAGCTGTCCAGCGTCAATCCGCAACTGGATAGAGGATCGCCTATTGAGAGTGCTTTCCCGATAGACGGGAATCTCAAGCACGGTGTTGGCGAACGGCCCCCCCCCATTCTGTGGTACAGTGACAGGGATGTCGGCCCCGTCCATAACAGCCAGAATACGTCCGTCGATTGCCATAGCGATCTGGTTGAGGTCGTGATCCTGAAGGATCTCTGGTAGACACGTGAAGTATACGCATCCCGCGTTTTGGATTTGCTTGTTCCCTTGAATGTTCCACTTCGACAGGCGAAATTGCTCCTCCTGCAAGATGGACTGCTTCGTCTCTTGGGTTGTGTGGTGATAGAGATGAAGCAGTATCCGCGTGTCGGCCGCCCATTCGAACACTCCTGTGCTGAACTCATGGAGGTCAGGAGGGCCAACGATGTCACATTTAAAGAGTTCGGAACCATCCTCGAATCGGCGCACGAATCCTTCGTTTCTGAAATCGACACGAAGGGTTTGGCTGCATGAGATATCAACGTATATCCGTCCAAGAATTCCGTCATCGCATTTTGTGAACAGATTTGGGAGAAAAAAGAGCGGTTGAATCCAGAATAGAGAAGGCTGTTCTAGCAGGATCAAGTCCGGGACAATAATCGAGAAGCCCACGCCATGCGCGAGTTTGCATTTCAAGAAACCGCTATACCGCTCCTCTCGGGTGTCTCTTTCCCCTGCGTTGCTCATATAGAGGTGGGCAAGATCTGTTTCCACACGATTGAAATGCTTGTTGATTTTCATTCGGCCCTCGTGCCTAACGTCAGGGGTAACCGACGGCAAACAATGCGGGGCACGGCCTTTTACAAACCGCTGCGCTGTTTGCCGTCCGTGTTCACCCCATTGTTAGCGATTCGATATCTGCGATTTATCTGATCGAGGATCTCTGAATAAGAATCCAACATCTGGTCAAGCAATTTATCATAAAGTTCTTCATAATCATTAGGATGTTTCTCCATTCTAAGACGCTCACAAAGTGATTGGAGAATTTCTTGTTTTTTCTCTTTGCTTAAAAGATGAGAACACATTATCCGAAAATCTAACAAGACAAAGAATGGACAGGTTACTTTCTCGGAATCTGAGATTTCTAGTTTTTCAGAAAGCCACAACTGAAAAAGCTTCAATCCTTTTCTTGATTTTGTCTCAATTCCTTTGCCAAGATCATCAATACTTTTTCTTAATCCTTTAGTGTTAATGCTTTCGACGAATATTCTGTTCAGTGATTCAATAACAGGAGAAACGTGCTTATCTTCCCAAAAACAGGTCGGTCTAAATTCCCCAAAATTTCACTTACTTCCCCTTCTAAAATATAAAGATCAAATCTATACTTTTTTTCAACAATATCATTTAGCTTCTTACGTTTATGAAATACTGTACTCTGTACAGAAGGATTGGAAAACTGAACCTCTATTTGAGCATCATAAAATTCAGAATGAATTTCATGATCTGACTCCACGTTCTCTGAGCGTAAATAATATTTTTCATTTTCAGGTAATTTATCTATATCGCCAAGCCACATTATTACTCGTTTATTTCTATTAATACCAAATGAGATATACCATTCGTCTTCTTTCCAAATAGTGCCGTAAGTTTCTGAGAATAATTCAAGCTTATATTCAGGATGCTGGGAATATTTATTTAGGACTGCAATATTGAAAAAAACCGGAGTTAAGAAACCTTCATCCCAAGGTCTAACTAAACCTGGGATATACTCATAATCAATATGCGAATATATAAAATTGTATTTCTCAGCATACGAATAACGAATAATCTTGTCGGTTTTAGGGGTTAAATATATTTTGGGATAACCTTTCTTGGTTGCCTCTGAGACAAAATATAAAATCAGCCGCTTTGTTTTATCTGGATAGTGAAATTCACCAGTTACCGGATTTTTCAACAAAGGGACACCTTCTAGTTTTACAATTATCCCCTCAACATCGAGTTCATGTGCATCAAAACACAAATGAAGGGGTACACCTGATTCTTCATCAAAATACCGTTGAACAAAATTTTGCTTCAGAGAATGCACGAACTGGTGCCTCCTTTATCGCTAACTATGGTTTATATGGTTTCTGCATATGAACCTTTATCTAAAGATGTTGCTGCATAAGAACCCGGGTCATTTCTGGCCTTGTGGATCGAAAACCTTTCTGTTTCAGCGAGGTACAATTCGGCAGGGATTTAGTGAGTACCTTGAATTAGGGGCACTTCCCATATTTCTCGTTGGTGTTCACTATACTTTTCCCCTGCGCCAAGCTGA
>CAYUXD010000194.1:1820-5224 GCA_964448655.1 uncultured Eubacteriales bacterium | reverse complement strand
CAGTAGGGTCGCGAATAATAGTCCAAATATGATTGAAATACCGAGAGGTGCCCAAAACGACCCACCTCCTCCAAGGTTAAGTGTGATAGGCAAAAGTCCCCCGATTGTTGTAGCAGTGGTCAGAATAACTGGCCTCAGTCTTCTTGGCCCGGCATCGAAGATGGCTGTTATGAGATCAACTCCACAGCGACATCTTTGATTTACGAAGTCGATGAGTACTATGCCATCGTTTACCACAATGCCTACAAGGGCAACAACACCAACAAAAGCCATGAAACTAAACGTAAGCCGGGTTAATAGCAGTCCTGTTACTACGCCAATTATGGAAAGCGGAACGGTGAACAAAATAACCAAAGGTTGCTTGAAGGAGTCGAACTGGGCCGTAAGAACAAAGAAAATAAGAATCAGGCCGAGAAACATCACGCGCGTCATTGATTCGAAGGATCTCTGCCGTTCCTCCTCTTCTCCACCGTATTCTAGCATGTATCCCTGTGGTGGTGGGGTGGATTCCATAAGCTTCCGGAGTGATGCGAAGATATCCTGCGGGGTGTAACCTTGTTCGACGCTGCAGCCCACTGTAACCGAACGCCTTAAGTTGCGGCGATTAATTGCGAATACACCTTTAGTAATCTCCACCCGGGCAAGCTGGCTCAATGGTATCTTTATACCTGTAGTGGAGAATATAGGCGTGTCGAGCACATCCTCAAAATTTTGCCTGTGAGCCTCTTTGTTAATAACTCGGACATCAACGAGTTCATCACCCAGCATGATTTCAGTAGCCTCATAGCCTAGAAAGGCGGCCATTACCTGAATCGTTATCTCCTGGGCAGTGATGCCGTGCTTTGCCGCGTTTGTTCTGTCGACTTTGATTGACACCTGCGGTTTGTTTTCCTGGAAACTGTTTTGAACGTTTCTTGTCCCGGGAATGCTTTTTAAATGCTTTTCAACCATTTGGCTTATGTTTTTAAGCTCCTCAAACTCATCTCCGTATATCTGTATTGCTACGGGTCTTCCTACGGGCGGTCCCATTTCGACTTCGAAGAAGCTGTATTCAATCCCTGGGATCTCGGCTAGCTTTGAATCCAACTCTTCAATAACTTCAGACTGGCTTCGTTTTCGCTCGTTATCATAGCCTATATTGATAAGTATCTTCCCAAACTCAGGTCCAGAACTACGCCCTGCGGTCTCGGTAAGGTCTGACATTATCATCCCGGTATTGCCAATAGTAGAAACATACTCCTTTACCTCAGGGATTTTGGCGATTAGACTCTCAATCTCCTGGGCTATTAGGTTAGTCTTTTCTACAGTTGATCCCATAGGAAGCATGAAGTTTATATTAAAGCGTCCCATGTCTTCCTTCGGGAAAAAATCTACTTTTATTACACCGGCTCCAATGATGAAAAGAGCGATAAAAAAGGCCAGGAGAGCAGCAGATATAACAGTTTTTCTGTGGAAGATGGACCAGCGCAGCAGTGGTTTATAATACCTGATCAGGGTGCGGAAGAACCTGTTTCCGATGAAAAATATCCGGGCAAACCTTTTCATCTCTGTTTCTTTTTTGCCGGGGCGCATATATTTTGACGCAATCATGGGAAGCGTAAAATGGTCGATAAAGATGGAGCCTACGAGGGCAAATATAACCACATAGGGCATGAAGGATATGACCCGCCCCATAATGCCGGCGATGAATATCATCGGGAAAAAAGCGGAAATAGTCGTGAGGTCTGCAGAGATGACTGCGGTTCCAACTTCCGAGATACCTTCTTTTGAGGCATCTTTAGGATTCAGCCCTTTCTCAAAATAGTGATATATGTTTTCACCGACAATCATGGCCCCATCCACGACCAGGCCAATAATAAGAATAAGGGCAAACATTGTAATCATGTTAAGCGAGAATCCAGCGAGCCACATGAATAAAAAGCTCACGAAAAGGGAAAAAGGTATGGCGATAGCAATAAGAATTGAATTGCGCAGCCCCATGAATATCATGAGAGTAAACAAGACGAAAAGTAAACCATAAAGGGCATTTGAGCTGAGCTGCCTTACCATCAGGGAGATATCATCGCCCTTGTCCATGGTGGTTGTGACCTGCACTACATCGGGCATGCGAGCATCATATTCAGCTGCGATTTGCTTAATAGCTCCGGTAGTCTTCATGGTGTTTATTTCAGTCTGTTTGTAGGCTAATAGTGATACGGTTTGTATACCGTTGTACCTTGAATATGTATTTATCTTTTTGTGCGTGTCCTTTATTTCCGCAACTTCGCTTAAGAAAATCGGATGGCCGGCTTTTACTGCGACAACCGTTTGGCCGATATCCTGCACATTGTTAAACTTTCCCTCTGTCCGCACGAGATACTCGTAACTGTTCAACTTAAGGTATCCTCCTGGTAAGTTAACGTTTTGCTGCTGAAGGGCGGCAATTAGCATAGAGTAAGAAAGGTGATATTGTTCCATTTTCCTGGGATCAACTTGAACCTGTACTTCCTTCTCCAGCCCGCCATAAAATGCTACTTC
Source organism: uncultured Eubacteriales bacterium (assembly GCA_964448655.1). Lineage (GTDB taxonomy): Bacteria > Acidobacteriota > Aminicenantia > Aminicenantales > Aminicenantaceae > SOIV01. Next base: position 2,707 of record CAYUXD010000194.1, on the reverse strand, counting down.
TCTTACGCCAGGGACAGCCTCTATCTCAATTTTTATATCCTTCGCGATCTCTTTTAGAGTCTGTGGATCCACTTTTCCGGTAACATTGACCAGTATTATCGGAACACTATCAAAAGCAATATCCTCGATCATAGGTTCTTCCACATCTTCCGGGAGATCCCTTTTGACCTGGTCAATTTTATCTTTTACTTCCGTGAGCGCATCCTGTTTCCCCGCTTTCTCGTACAGCTCTATGACATGTACTGATGCTCCCTCTCTTGCGTAGGAATAGAGCTGTTTTAAGTGCTTAATACCGTTTAACTTCTCGTCCACTTTAACTGTGACCTTCTGCTCTATATCTTCAGCCGCGGCTCCTGGATAAGGTATTGCCACCACTATCCAGGGAACATCGATTTGAGGGTACTCCTCGAGGGGCAGGGTCCGCACACCGATGATACCGAGTAATACAAGAATGATCGTGATCAGCGTCACCAAGACGGGCTTGTCTACAGCTTTGCGGGATATTTTCATTTACTTTTTCCTCAATTGATTACGGAAACCTGCATACCGTCAAATAGAATATCTTGCCCGGTAGTAATTATTTGTCCGTTTTCAGGGAGGGGGTCACGGACGATTATCTTGTCACCTGAAATAATATAGTCTTCTAAAATCACCTTCTTTGCTTTGCCGTTTGAAGCAAGAAATATGGCTCTGCTTCCGTTCCTCAACACGGCCGTATCCAAGGAAAAAATGTATACGCCTTCCATTTTGTCTATAACTATGTTTAAGACTGCAGTCATGCCCGGTTTTACGATAAATTTCGGGTTCTCAACGGTGACCTCTGCCTTGAAGAGGCGGATGTCGGGAAGGGAGGATATAGCAACCTGGGTAACCTTACCCTCAAAGGT
>CAYUXD010000194.1:0-1810 GCA_964448655.1 uncultured Eubacteriales bacterium | reverse complement strand
GTTTTTCCTGGTATTGCCTCAAAATTTACACTCGCCTTCTGTCCTTTTTTTATCCGCTCTATATTTTTTTCCGGCACCCCAACTTCAACGAGAACTCGAGACAGATCCATTAAAGTGAAAACAGTCTGGCCTCCTGCCACCATCTCCTTTTCATCTCCATACCTGTAAGCTACATGACCACTGAAAGGAGCATACAAAAGGCAATGCTTAAGATTCAGCTCTGCAGCTTCAAGCGTTGCCGCCGCAGCCTTGAAAGCAGTTTGTGCATCCTGAACGAGCTGTTCTGGTACGGAACCTTCTTCCCACAGGCGGCGGCTTCTTTCATAATCACGCTTGGCTTTTTCCCATTGAGCATGGCTCTGGTCTCTCATCGCCTGATAATCGTCCTTCTCGAGCCTTGCCAGCAGATCTCCTTTATTAACCTTGTAACCCTCATCAAAGTAAAAACCATCGATTTTCCCCCTGACATTAAAGCTCAGATTAACCGTTTTCCAGGCTTTGACTTCTCCTGAAAAGCCAAGCGTGAATTCATAACCGGTTTTTTTATAACTTACAGTGCGAACCCTGACCTTTTCGGCCTTTTCCACTTCTTGGTTTTCGACACCGCTACTGCAGGAAACTAAAAAAGCTAATAAAGGAATTATTAAAAGAATAAATATTAAATATACTGGCCGTCGAATCATAAGCAACCCTCCGCAGAGTCTAATATATGTTGCATTTGTATAGTTAATAATCAGTTAGCTGTATTTTTCCTTGAGCTCTAGTATAAACTTTTTGATTTCAAATGAATAGGAAAGGATAGGGATTTTTTTAAATCACGCAGTATTCACGAACATTTATGCCAATTCTTTCATAATTTGCGAACTTTAATCTGAAATTTTTATAACTTTTCCCACTCCCATCTGAACAAAATTCTCTTTATATGCTTCTTTGAATAACTCAATAGCTCTGTCCCCGGTGCAGTGGCTGGCACCGGCTTTTATAACTCCTAAATCTTTGAATTCACTTATAATCTCTTTAACTTCATCGTCTGATTTAGAGAGAAGATGGAAGCCCCCGCATACGAGATAAATCTTATTATCGATCACCTCTTTTGCTCTCTTAATAATACTAACAATTCCTGGATGAGCACATCCAGTAATAACAACCAACCCCTTACTCGTGTTCAAGATTAAAGATTGTTCTTTAATTTGAGCTCCCATTTCTCCTGTCAGGTAGACACCCTTACATATCTCAACTGGTTTATCCACAGGGACAACTTTTGCACCTGTTTTTTCAACTCTGCTGACAAATTCATCAGGAAATGAGGCCGGAAGATAAACTGTGACTTTATTATTCTCATCTAAGAACGCAAAAAGTCCCCCTGTATGGTCTCCATGAATATGAGAAATAGCAACAAGCTCAACATCTTTCGGATTCACATTTAGCTTATTGATGTTGTGGAATAATATATCGCTCTTAGTGCCGGTATCGAACAAGATGGTCTTTTCTGTGCCCTTGATAATACACGAAAATCCCCAATCCGTTTTAAGCCCTTCACTGAAAATATAATTGTCATAAAGAATAGTAATTTTTATCGGATTTTCTTCAGGGCCATAAGAGTTAACGTTCCCAATAAAAATTAATATTAAACTCGTCAATAGAATTAAAATATTTTTCATGATTTCCTCCAATTCATAAAATAATATTTATCTACCCAGCCAGTTCAATTTAAAGAAATCTGATTAAAGAAAATTCATACCACGGAAAAAAAAGGAATAAACAGCTTGATTTTTTTTAATTTTGTTTCTTGTCTTTTAGTTGTTTCAAC
>CAYUXD010000193.1:0-5247 GCA_964448655.1 uncultured Eubacteriales bacterium | reverse complement strand
TCATGTATTTTTCGGCAGATATTCTCCTGGATATAAAAAATATTTTCAAGTCTACCTTTGAATTCTTCGCTCCAAATAGTGCTGTAATCTTTTGCCCTTATGAGCTGGACGCCGATTGTAATTTTATCCCCATCTTTTTTTATTTTTCCCTCTAAAATGTAGTCTACACTTAATTCATCAGCGATCTGTTTTGCATCTTGAGAAGAGTTGTTATATTTAGATACCGATACTGCAGGAATGACTTTGAGTTCATTCAGCATCGTCATCTTATTGATTATTTCATTAGTCATGCCCTCGGAGAAGTATTCATCTTGTTGTGAGGGGTTGAGATTTTCAAAAGGAAGGACAGCGAAGGAAAGGTATTCAGGCTGAGGAGAGAATGATATCCTATTCGTGAAAAATAAAAATAAGAAAACTACTGATAATAAACCTAAAGCTGATATCAAACCGACAGTTGACCATCTGTACTCCAGCAAGGATGTTTTTTTTATTTCTTTGCTTCCTGCTTTTTCTTTTAGCCATTCGTCGATTTCTGATTTATAGGCAAAAACTTTTGAATGTTGAGAGTTCTTGTCAATACGATGAACCGGTAATGCCAGCTCTATTTTCCATCTTTGACATGATCTTACATTCCGATCCAGGTAATCGGAGATTTCCTTCCAGGAATTTAATATGTCTTTTTGTTCCACTTTGTCCCCACTTGGAACTTATTTATTATTAATATAATGAAAAATTTTTGTCAACGAATAATTTTTAAAAAAATCAGCAGTTTCTTCTCCTGGAAGAAAATCGGGGATTTTAACTCATCTCGAAATTTATGCTTTCTCTTGAGTAAGATAGCCTTATTCTTTAAGTCATAAATCTATATTTTAACCTTAAAATGTGACTTTTCTTGGAATGAAAGATATCTATTGAAGGCCTGGCAAATCCTGGCTATTAGAATATTCTACGGCTTCTGCTGCTTCTTTCTCTCTTTTTCGAGCCATTTTGGGAAGACCCAGTTGAGGATCTCGCTCTTCAATTTCTTATCCATCTCTTTTATCTTCAGTCCTACTTCCATCTTATTCTGGACGCCCTTGCTCCAGGTTATTTCTCCTGACAATTTGGATGAAATCTTTTTTTCTGGAAGGAAAAGCTTTATCTCCATATTAGAGCCCGGATTAAGATTGAAACTAATAGTTAGCTTTAATCCTTCACGAGAGAAGTCATGAGCTGTTACTCTCTCAATTAAGTTATCCTTACCTTCTATTTTCACGACTTCTGCAGGCAGTAAACATTCAAACCGTAAAAATTCTCTTTGTTCTTTATTCATCTTGTTTTCAATTTTTACACGATAAAAAAAGTTTTTTCAACAAAAACTTGAAATAAATGTTCCTCCTTTTTAATAATGATAAGAACTTTTAGCTTAAAATTTTGTCTGATAAAGATAAAGAGATATCTTCTCAGTTCTATAAAAAATATCAAATTGACGTCATAAGTATATTATTCACTTCACGTTGTCAATAATTTATGTTTTTCACCCGCATTGATAATTTCAGCGGTCTTAATCAATTTTGTTAATTATTGAATGCGTTAATATCTATTTTTTCTGATACTATGTTGAAGGACAGGACGATTTATCTTAATATTTCCCGGCGATTAAGCAGTTGCATGAGTCACATCTTCCTTTATTCAATTGGAGTACTCTGGTTCCGAACTCCTTTCTAGTGATTAGAAGGGCACCACAATCAGGACAGTAGGTGTTCTCCCCTTTGCCTTCGGAAACATTTCCTAAGTAGACATATTTAAGCCCTTGCGTCAAACCCATTTTTCTAATTTTTTTAAGGTTATTTACGGGAGTGGGGGAGAGATTGGCAAGTTGGAGATGAGGAAAGAAGCGGGTGATATGCCAGGGAGTATCTCTCCCTAATTCCTGGCAAATCCAGGCTGCCATTTTCCATAGATCTTCTTCATTATCATTAATTCCAGGAATAACATTTGTCACGATTTCAACATGCATTCCCCATTTTTTCTTGGCTCTCTTAATGATCTCCAAAATTCCCGAAAAATCATCAATATCGGCAAGTTTCTTGTAGGAATCTTCAGAAAACCCTTTTAGGTCTACTCGAAAAACATCTAAATAGGGACCTATAGTGTCCAGAGCCTCAGGTGTAATAAAACCGTTAGTAACATAATTGGTGTAAAGCTTATTTATTTTAGCTAATTTCGCTCCATCCAGAGTATACTCTAACCAGAGTGTTGGCTCATTGTAAGTCCAGGAGATTCCCACGCATTGGCTTTTCAATGCCATCGGGATTAATTCTTTGGGGGGGATATGTCTGGCCTTTTCTATCTCCTCCTTTACATCTGAATGGGAGATTTTCCAATTCTGACAGCCGGGGCAGCGAAAGTTGCAGCCGAAACTCCCCAGGGAGAGCCATTCTGATCCTGGAAAAAAATGATAGACAGGTTTTTTCTCAATGGGAGAAACCATGATGGAAGAGACACGCCCGTAGATTAGAGAGTAAAGTTTTCCTTGATGATTAAGCCTTGTCCGGCAATATCCTCTTTCATTTTCGTTGATCACGCATCTTCTCTGACAGACATTACATTGGACTTTATTGTTTGATAACTTTTCGTAGAGGATTGCTTCAACCACTGGGATCAGACCTTTTTAACTTTTGTTATTTGTTGAGCATTGAACATCTTAATTCTATATTTTTGCTAAAGATAATAAAAGCACAAATAAAAAAAGTTTTAAAGGTCTGACTCCAACAAAGATGACAATTGAAACATCGTAATATTTTAGTTATTATAATCAAAAAGAGACCAGTCCGATTCCATGACCGTAGGAGGCAAGAACATGGAAATTATAATTAAAAGCCCTGCTTTTGTGCCAGGAGGTAAGATACCATGGAAATACACGTGCGATGGAATGGATATTTCTCCGCCGCTCACCTGGACTTCGGGTCCTGAAGGAACAAAAACTTTTGCTCTTATCTGCGATGACCCGGATGCGCCAATGGGCACATGGGTACATTGGGTTCTTTTTAATCTTCCTGCGGACATCACAGAATTCAGTGAAAACGTCCCGCCTGAAAGGGAACTGGAAAATGGTGCCAAACAGGGAATGAATGATTTTCGTAAGATTGGGTACGGCGGTCCGTGTCCTCCTGGTGGTATTCACAGATACTTTTTCAAACTCTATGCCTTGGATGCAGAAATTAATCTTGAGGCCGGCGCTACGAAAGAAGAATTGTTAAAGGCTATGGAGGGCCATATCCTGGCTGAAGGTCAAATAATAGGGAGATACGAGAGGAGTTAGATTTTAAGACAAGAGAGAGCGATGAGGTCAATTAGATTCCACGCTTAAGCTGATTATAAGCTTGATTATAAGCTGCTCTGAATCCTTGTTATAATCCACACTAAAGCGGATTATAAATTGCGCTTAAATCCTGACTGTAACAAGAGTCCCTGAAAATAACATGTATGCTTTTTTGGACAAGTTCTTTTTCATATTTCATTCCGCCCTGATCGTTTTCATCCTTTTGGGGTGGATTTGGAGGAAAACCAGGGTAGCAAACCTGGTTGTTGTGCTCTTGACAGCCTTTTCCTGGACCATTTTGGGTATATGGTATGGTTTTGGTTTCTGTCCCAGCACAGAATGGCATTGGCAGGTAAGGGCTAAATTAGGCCATTATAATATGCCTTCTTCTTACACAAAATTCCTTGTCGATTCCCTGACCGGCTTGAACGTGAATGAAAAACTGGTGGATATTTTTGCCGTTCTGTTTCTCACACTGGCTTTGTTCGCATCTGTCGTGACAAACGTGAAAGATTGGAGAAAAAAAACTGAATAAATGGGCTCATAATTAGTATTATTATATAGAAAGCTATTAATTAAAATGTGGAGATGTAAAATGAAGCAGCTTATTTTGACTGTGATTTTAATATAGTTGATATCAAGAGGAAAATTTTGAAAGGCAGACGTCTCTCGTCTTTAGATGCTTTCCGCGGTCTTACAATTGCGGCAATGATTCTGGTGAACAATCCAGGAAGCTGGAAACATGTCTATGGTCCTCTGAGGCATGCTGAGTGGCATGGTTGGACGCCTACAGATCTTGTCTTTCCCTTTTTCTTGTTTATTGTCGGTGTCTCCATTTCTCTTTCCTTTTCTAAAAGAATGGATCAAGGCATTGAGAAGAATGAATTGTATTTGAAAATTATGAAGAGAACCGTCATCCTCTTTGGCCTTGGAATTTTACTTACTCTCTTCCCCCACTTTAATTTTGCAGCCATTAGGGTTCCAGGTGTTCTTCAGCGCATTGCTCTCTGTTATCTTTTTTCTTCTCTCCTCTTCCTCAAGATCGGTATTAAGGGCCGGTGCATGGCTTTTTTCTCTTTTTTAGCTGTTTACTGGTTAATGATGAAATTGGTTCCAGTTCCAGGCTATGGGCCCGGAGTTCTGGCTTACGAGGGAAATCTCTGTGCCTATATCGATAGCCATCTTCTTGCCGGCCATCTCTATAAACCTGGTTTTGATCCTGAAGGGATCCTGAGTACCTTGCCTGCGATTGCCACGACTTTGTTGGGAACTCTGACTGGTGATTGGCTGCGGTCTTCCAAAATTATTCTTCATAAAACTATCGGCATTTTAATCGGAGGTCTATTCTTAACCCTGAGCGGGCTTCTGCTTCATCCGCTTTTTCCCATCAATAAGCAGCTCTGGACAAGCACCTATGTGCTTTTTACTGCCGGAATTGCACTGCTTTTCTTGGGATTCTGCTATGGGATGATCGAAGGAATGAAGATTAAAAAGTGGGCTACTCCCTTTCTTATTCTGGGCACAAATGCGATCGCAGTCTACGTGGGATCCACTCTGATGGTCAAGCTGATTGGCGTGATTAAAGTATCATCATCGGGCGAAGCTTTACCTTTAAAAACATACATCTACAACCACCTTCTTGCTCCCTGGGCAGGGCATTTAAACGGTTCTTTGCTATTTCCTCTGTTTCTTATTATTCTCTGGGTAGGAATAATGATTCCTTTGTACAGGAAAAAAATAATTATTAAGATTTAACTTTAGAATAAGGTTTTTAATGATTGATCTGGCCATCATATCAGGGACTGGATTTTATGATTTCCCTGGTTTGGAGAAGGAAGAAGGTTTAAGAATAGAAACAAGATATGGAGATGCATCGATCATAAAAGGAGCCGTTGAAGGGAAAAAAATAGCCTTTATTGCCAGACACGGCAGAGGTCACAGTA
>CAYUXD010000192.1:0-5261 GCA_964448655.1 uncultured Eubacteriales bacterium | reverse complement strand
CCAACTGATTGGCCTGCGAAAGCTTCATCTTCTTCACCTCAACGACTCCAAGACCGCTTGCGGCTCCAGATCGGACAGACACTGGCACATCGGGGAGGGACATATTGGACTGGAGGGGTTTAAAAGAATAGTAAACCATCCAAAACTTCGAGATCTCCCTGGAATAATGGAGACCCCACGGAAGTCGGAAAAGGAAGACCTGAGGAATATGGAGGTAATCAGGGGATTGGTAAAACCGTAGTGGTCACCGTAGGGGTCAGGTCTTGTTTTTTGCTGTCTTTACTGCGCAACATCCGCTCCAAATTATGTGGAGTGCGTCAACCTCTGTTGACGCATGCTGTGACAGGAGTCACAGCACTCCAAAATATATGGAGTGCATCAACTCCTGTCGATGCACTAGCATATGATAGAAAAATACAAAACATATCCTCACACCCCGGCACATCTTTTCGAATCTAATAGCATTTATATGGTTACAGGAGGAACTTATAAGAAAAGGGATTTGCTCAGGGGAGAGAAACCAAAGCTTAGGTGGTACACTTCTCTTGTGAAGGCATGCCAACAATATAACTGGCAAATACTGGCATGGGTGATCCTTGACAATCATTACCACATCATGTTGGAAGCTCCAGAAGAGGCAGGCACGTTAGTAAATCTGATAAGAGACCTCCATAGGATTAAAGGGTTATGGATAAAAAGGAAGATCTCCATTGCAAAGGAGGTAAAGAAAGTATGGTACAACTATTGGGATACCTGCATCACTTATGAGAGATCGTTTTTGGCAAGACTCAATATGTACATCATAACCCTGTCAAGCACGGCTATGTAAAAGATGCTTCACAGTATCCCTTTGGTAGCTATTATACGCTATTCAGGCGACGAAAGGATGTTTGGCTTAGGAATGAGATCCAATATCCCTGGGATAAGGTAAAAGTATACGATGATTTCTGACTTTGGTTTTGGAGTGCGTCAACCCCTGTTGACGCACTCCAAGGTTCTACTAAGGAAGGCTATGGAACTCTTGGGGATTCCCTACTCAAGGGTAAGCAGGTTAGCCTCAAAGGTAGCAAAAAGCAAGACCTGACCCCCGCTGGGCGCTGTGTATTACTTGGAATTCATCAATACATTTAGTTCTTCCAAGGTTTTAAATATTCCTCCCTTTGGAATCTGATTTGGGATTTGTATACTTTTAATTGAACTACTTTTCATAATATTTTTCCCTATATGCCTAATCGGCCCGAGAAAATATACCGCACTCTCAAAGTTATTATCTCTTTCATATAGACGACAAAGTCCATTGAACCATTTTCTGTGTAGGTTTTTCACATCGTAACAGGGGCGAATTTCAACTCCTTTTACCAACTTGTCAAACCCATCTTTGTAATCATCACTCGAATAATCTTTTCCATCAACTATCTTGACATAAAAAACTCTTGAATAGGCTTTACAACCCAAAAAGTCCGCAAGACCCTTCTTCTCAAGAACAGTTTTAGCTGGATTTATGAAATACGGCATAAAATACAGTGGGTTTTTGAAAATGGCTGATTGGCAGTGATAAAGATTGTAGTTCCAGAAGGAGTCAATAAAAAATTCTTCTTTCCCGATATCTCTTATCCAGAATTCCCCATCATAAGGTCTTACATCAATTAACATACCTTCCTCCATTAAATTTTTCAAATAACTTTTAAATACAGTTACTATCGGAGCTTTAACTTTTAATTTGTTAGGAATATCCTTCCACAATGCATTGATAATCTTCACTTCAGTGATCTTTTTTATTTTTTGAAAATGATATTCATTAACTCGATTCGAAAGTATTATAATGACCTTGTTCTCAATTTTCTCTCCAATTTTCGGCTTCCAGATGTCAGCTCCCTTTGAGTATTTTTCGATTTGTCTAAATGAGGGGTATGAAAGACCTACTTTTGCCTCTATAATTATTTTTAATTTTCTTTTTGGGACTTCTATCGAGAAATCAACCCTTCCCCCTTCAGAGTGATACGCATCCTCCAATTTTATAAACGTAGCGTCCTCTTTAGACAATTCGTAATTACTACCATTTTCTTCAAATAAGTATCTTAGCCAATTCAGCAAAGCGTTATCCGTAGAGGAAAAAACTCCGTATAGCATTTTACACAAAGTTACTTCATTCTTAGGACATATTTCAAAAAAGTTATTAACCTCAGTAGGTAAATCTTCTTCTATTATTTTCGGTCTCATTTAACCTCCAAAATCTTAATTCCCTCTGAAAACTGACCCTATTGTCTCCCCGAAAATTGACCCACCCCAAGAGATAATTATTCTTTGTTGGCAAAATTAACTAACCAACAAAGGAGAAAGGAGATGATCTCTATGGAAGCTTGGACTACCATAAGATTTCTTAGAGCAAAGGGATTAGGTACCCGCAGGATAGTAAAGCATCTGCATCGCTAATCCCCAGGGACACCATACTCATTTCTTGAATTAGACATGGCACACCGCTAAATTACCTATATAGCAAGAATAGTAAGGACCGCCCCCCTTTTCCCACCCCATATTAGCTAACGGGCCAACTGAAGGAAGCAAACCTTCTTCTCAGATGAAGGCTATACAGCCTACAAAAAAGCCCAGGGGCAAAGCCAAAAAAACAAATCAGTATGGTGTCCCCGAATTTCCCTACATTTCAAACCGGGGAGCCATGACATCTCTACGAAGGGAAAGAAGATAGGAAAAGAAAGAGGGTTGAACTGAGCGAAACAAACTTTTATAATTTTATGGACGTCCCCTCTATGCCGGTTGGGACGGAAAAGGTGGTGAGAAGGGAAAAGTATGCTAAGGTGCTAAGGTAGCAAAAAGCAAGACCTGACCCCAATCCCAGATTCCCTACCGTTAGCCCGGGTATCAATCATACCGTAAATACTTCTCAGCCAGCTTTCGGAACTCGTCATCATATTCAGGATTGTAACGGTCGTCCGCTAACTTTTTCCGGCCCCACACCTTAGCCAGTTTGCGAGCATCGGATGTTTTCATCCTGGAATAGTACTGATTCCTAGAGTCCATACGAACTTCCACATATCTGCTCTTCCACTTAGTAAAGTAAGTGAAAGCTCCTACATAAGCGGCTGCCACATAACCATAACAGGGAGTAGAAGAGCAAACTACCCGGGCTTCAATATCATAAGCATCGCCTTTGGCAGTATAATAGACAGACCAAAAGGAATAGTCTGCAAGCCTTCCCCGATGTCCCTGATAGCTAAGAACATCGTTCCTATCCATCGCTTCTTTTAAGGCCTGTATCTGCTCGCCAATACTATTCGCCTCACCTATCACCCGGAGGAGCCTTTTGCTAGAGAGAACTTTCCTCATACAATCTGCAGTAGAGAAGTCTTTGGAATAAAGCTGACCAGGAACCAACATCAAGCTGGCTAATAATACAAAAAAACCTAACAGCCGTTTCATCTAATTCACCTCCTTTCATTTTTGTTTGTTTCTCTTAAAAACTGGCATCCAATTCACCCTCCCCCATGAAGTAAAGAGAGGATTCCATGAAATTATAAAAAGCCGTTTCCGCCCCCTCATCAAGTCTCACTTCTTTAGTGCCACCTCAGTGAAATAACTCTAATAGTTTCTATGCAAATGTGTATTGTTGCTTAGCCTTTTTTATCCAGTCGTTGAACCAGAAAATCTTTGGTTTCCCTGGCTTTCTCAAAAACCTCAAACATAACCGATTCTCTATAGGGTCATACCAATACTCGTACCACCTGTTCTTACCAGCCGGAAGAGAAAGTATCAAAAGCTCCGTGTTTTGAAAATCAGGGCTGATTTCCTCTTCTAAATCCAGGATTTCCCCCATACCGGGAAATTTTCCTGCCGTTTTTATTGCTAAGGGAGTATCCGAAAGGCACTCCAAGGGCAATAAATTCTTTGCAACATCATTCCCTAATCCAATAATTAACCGAGGATTTAGGATATCTATCTCCTCTTCCAGATATTTCTTGCACTTGGTCGAAGCAAGCATTGCAAACTTGCCGACCAAATTAGTATTGCATTTCGTGAGATGGGTCCAGTATAGCTTTGGAGTTTTTGAATCCCTCTTCAGGTAATCGATGAAATCCTCCCAATAATAGTTACCTACCAAGGTGGCAATAAATTCACCTACACCCATAATTCGTTTACAATTATGTGCCTCTTCTAAACATTTCTCTGGTTTGATTTTAAACACAGCCCCATAATAGCAATATGGAACCCTGGACACTACCATAATATCTATAAGATGCTCCTCCTGTGCTGCAGTCAATCCTGCCTTCATCAAAGAATCAGTGAAAAATACGAGTGGAACAGGATGCTTGAATTCTCTCTCCTTATCATAAGGGGCTTCGTTCTTCTGCCTGGCTTTAGGCAGAACACAGGATTTACAAGGCTCATAATCCCTCCAAACTTTCTTCATGCACTTTTTACCTTTCTCGATGCTTTCCTCATCTCTACGCTTTCGAGTGCAGTTCTCATATTGTTGAGTACAGTGAAATAGACCCACAAGATTATCCAACAATTGATTGTTAGCCATCTTACATTACACCCCTTTTCTGCTTGTTATTAACCTTTCCTTCCCGCTGTTGGCTCTCCCATCCAAGGAAACCAACCTTTCCCGCCACACCATTATAGAAATAACCCAGGATTGTCAACAAATCAAGCATTTTTTTCACTAACCCGATCTATTCATAAATTTCCAACGGCTTTGTGTAATCTGCTGTCACCTTGTGGGTTGGGGATAACCCCATCCTCAAAAGCGAGGTGGCAGAACCCCTGTTCTACCACGGTCAGATCAGGGGATCTGACCGCTCAGCTATTGGTAATTTGAAGCTACTGTGCAAATCTTTGTGAATACTTCAGGCTAAATATTTTATCGGTATTTTTAGCGAAAACCTTAAGAATTTTCAGGGGTTGCTATCTAACCCGATTTATTCATTAAAAATAGGGACACTTCCCATTTTTCTCACCGGTACTTACTGGGCTTTCCCTTATGCCGAACCGAAAGAGCCTTTCTCAAAGACAAGACATCTTAAGGGGCACAGAAAAGGGGAAGTGTCCCCAATTTAACCCTAAGTATTGGCAGCGAGTACAGCCCTCTCCATCTCCGCAATGGCAGCCATTTCTATCTTCCGAGCTTTCGTCAAGATTTCCCGCTCACTTTGCTGCACATCAGTAGACCAGTCCTTTATGGACTTTTCGCTCCAAGGGCCGAGGAAGGCATTTTTCTCTGTAAACACAGAGCCGAGAAGATT
>CAYUXD010000191.1:0-5275 GCA_964448655.1 uncultured Eubacteriales bacterium | reverse complement strand
ATAGATAGAGATGAAGAGGTCTTAGATGAGTTAGTTAAATTGATAAAAAAAATAATATAAAAAACATAAAAGTTATAAAAAAAGAATCAGAAACCTCCTTGGAAAATAATTCTATAGATTTTGTTTTATGTTATGATGTTGTCCACTACTTAAAAAATAGAAAAATTATTTACAATGAGTTTTATAAAGTCTTGAGACCAAAAGGAATTTTTTCTCTTTATCCTAAGCATCACAAAAATGACTATCCTCTGATGGAACTAGCTCATATGGAATTAAGAGATATTATAAAAGAAGTAGAAGAAATAGGCTTTTATTTAATAGATAAAGTTTACAAAAAACTTATTCATGATGATTATTATAATGATGGTTATATATTAAATTTTAGAAAGGATTGAATTGATACAAGTGGTCATGGTTCAGGCAAATTAAGAACAGATAAAGCAATTTTTCACTCCTGAGAAAAATCTGATATGCAAAAATTGTATCCAGAATCAAAAGTTGAGACGCAAGGATTTACGGCAAAATATTATGATGCCTTGATGGATATCATAACCTTTGGCAGATATCATTTATTTATAGAAAGATCCATCGAGTTGATGAGAATTAGACCCACAGATAGAATCTTGGATTTAGGAACAGGCACAGGCAGAAATGCTTGTTTAATGGCAAAAAATCTATCGAAAAAAGGAAAATTAATTGGGATCGATATTTCCCAAGAAATGATTTCTCAATTTAAGAAAAGATGCGCCAATTTCCCCCAAATCAAAATTCTCCATGCAAGGGTTGATCAATCTTTACCTTTTAGAGAAAAATTTGATAAGGTTTTTATTTCTTTTGTCCTGCATGGATTTCCACAAGAGGTTAGAGAAGCGATTATAGAGAGGGTCTTTGATGTCTTAAGAAACAATACCAGCTTTTTCATTTTAGATTATAATGAATTTTCTTTTAAGGAAATGCCTTTTTATTTGAGGGTTCCTTTTGAACTTATGGAGTGCCCTTATGCTTTTGATTATATAAAGCGAGATTGGAAAAAGATACTGTCAAAGCATAATTTCGGTGGCTTTGAAGAGTTTTTCTTTTTCAATGATTATATAAGACTATTGAAAGCCAAAAAATTAGATTCCGTCAAGGAGGTTCGAAATGATCGAAGTTAAAAAGAAAAGCAATCAGGAATTCGTAGTAAATATAAAGGAAAAAGGTACCAGAACAGAACATGAAGTAACTTTGGATGAAAAGTATTACCAAATTCTAACTGATGGTGAAATGACAAGAGAAGAATTGATAAAAAGGTCTTTTGAGTTTTTGTTGGAAAGAGAACCCAAAGAATCCATACTTTCCAAATTTAACTTAAAAATCATCAAAAATTATTTTCCAGAATATGAGGAAAAAATAAAAAATTTTTAAAAATCCGTAAAAATACTGGGAGAAAAAAATGTTACAATTAAAAAATCAATTCATTTTTGCCCCCATTAAAACAGGATACAGTGACGGAACCGGCGTGGTAACTGAAAGGCATTTTGCTTTTTACAAAAGAAGAGCCCAATATTTGGGCGCGGTTATTCCTGAACCTTTTTATCTGGACAAGGGGGTTAGGGAGCTGCCAACCCAGATGGGGGTGGATAAGGATGACAAAATAGAAGGTTTGAAAAAATTAGTTGCTGCAATTCATGAATCGGGTACGAAAGTCATTGCTCACTTTAATCATCCTGGGAGAATGGCCAATCCCAGCATTCCAGGCAATTATTTTCTATCTTCGACGGATAGCCCCTGTGAAAACGGCGGAGCAGCGCCAGAAAGAATGGAAAGAGAAGATATGAAGAAGGTTGTTGATCTATTTGTAGAAGCGGCTGTGAGAGCTGAGAAAGCTAACTTCGATGTTATAGAATTGCAATTCGGGCATGGCTATCTCCTGGCCCAATTTATTTCACCTTTTGTTAATGACAGAACCGATGGATTTGGTGGAAGTTTTGAAAATAGGATAAGGTTCCCTCTGGAAGTTCTGCATGCAGTTATGGATGCTGTGGATTTACCGATAATTATCAGAATAAGCGGTGATGAGATGATACCTGAAGGCATAAAATTGCCAGAAATGACAGCTCTTTCAAAAATTCTTGAGAAAAAAGGAGTTAAGGCCATACATGTTTCTGCTGGCACCGTATGTTCTACACCACCCTGGTTCTTTCAGCATATGTTTATTACAAAAGGAAAGACATGGGAAATGGCAAAGAAAATTAAAGAGGTGATAAATATACCTGTGATATTTGTCGGCCGCATAAATAGCCTCGAGGACATTGAAAAGGTCAGAAAAGAATATTCAGCTGATTATATAGCCGTGGGCAGGGCTTTAGTAGCAGATCCAGACTTTGTTGGCAAATATTTCGGTGAGATGAAAGGTACAGTAAAACCCTGTCTGGCATGTGCCGAAGGATGTTTAGGGGGTGTGAAATCAGGGCAAGGACTCCAATGCCTTGTGAATCCAGAGGTAGGAAGAGAAACAGAAACGATTAAGCCTGCAAGACAATCTAAAAAGTACGCTGTGGTAGGAGGAGGCCTAGCGGGGATGCAAGCTGCAATAACTTTAAGGATCAGAGGGCATGAAGTTGACCTCTATGAGAAAAATACCCTGGGTGGACAGTTTAATTTGGCTCCATTGACCCCTAATAAAAGATCAATGGCAAAACTAATCCCTTACTTCAGGGAAGAGTTGAAAGATAACAAAGCGAATGTAATTTTTAAAGAGGCGAAGAAATCAGATCTTACTTCAAAGTATGATGGCGTTATTTTGGCCACTGGTTCTAAACCAGCAGTGCCAGCCATCCCAGGATTGGACAAATTTTACTGGGCTGATATTTTGCTGGAGGAGAATCTGCCTGAAAACAAAAAAGTATTAATTATAGGGGGCGGGCTTATCGGCGTTGACATTGCTACTGCTTTGATTGCTAGAAGCAATAAAGTGATAATTGTTAAACGGACAACTGATTTTGGTGAAGACATGGAAGCGATTGCCAAGACCCTTTCTCTCAAGATGATGAAAGAAAAAGGGACTGTTTTCAGCGACCACACGCACATTAAAAGAGTTGAGGGAAGAACTGTCTATGCTGAAAGAAACGGGAAGGACATCCGATTTGATGATGTAGATGTCATTGTCGTCTCCACTAGCATGAAAAGCTATAATCCTCTCGAAAAGGAGCTAGAGGATAAAATGCCGATTTATGTAATTGGGGATGCAAGGGAAGTTGGAAATGCCCAGGATGCGATTAGAGATGCCTATGAAACGGCAAGAGAAAATTGAAATCCCAGGTTTTCCCCGTATTTAAATCAGTTAAATGTGCAAAATGCGGCGAAAATGTGATGATATCTAAAGCAGTAAAGAGAGATGGGGAATATTTTTTAAATTTACTTACTCTAGCGCTTTCGTCTTCTTGCCCTTCCTTTACCGAGGATGCCGCCTGATAAAAAAAGTCCAGCGCCAAGAACAAAGCCAAAATTATACCAGAATCCGCTGTTATGAACCTCATAGAAACGTACATTCTTTGTAAATATGGAGATAATAAATGTTATGGGCGCAATAAGACCGTGCCACAAACCCTTCCAGAATCCAGCGGTCTTTCCTTCTGTATTTGGTGTTTTCTCGAGCTCATTCGGACCTGCAACACAACTAGAAAGGAAAAAGATTGAAACAAGAAGAATTCCCAAGATGCTAACTACTTTCACTTTTCTTCTCCTTTTTTCTTTTTTTTGACTTCGGAGTTAAATAAAGCATCTTATCACTTTTTACGGGATGGGTCAGCGAATACCTCATAGGTATTGTAGAGGGTAGATATTTCTTGGGACAGGTCTGAGAATTCTATCAAGTGCTTCTTACAGCCTCGGCGCGAACAAATCTGGACCTTGCCACCTTGTAATAATTCAAGAAATGTCATCGGAGCACTGCATTTATCGCATAGATCTTTAATTAGAAGAGAAGATTGACAATGGGGGCAGAAAAACAGAATGATTTCATCCATGGGGATATTGAATTCTGAGATGATGTTATAGCTCCCATAAATAGAGCTCAAGTAGAGCATCCCACGCTTATTAGAATTTTGAATAACAACTTTGACACTTGGATAGCTGTCAATTTGCCTTTCCTCATCCATTAGACTTTGCTTACAGTAAGGGCATCTAACATTTACCTGTAATTCATTCATTTTTTCCTCCTTTAAAGGAAAAAAGGGGACAGGCTACTTTTTCCGAAAGAAAAGAGACAGTATTTTTCTTTCCTGCTAGAACTTGATAAATCAAACACTTTATAAAAGGGCAAACCGCAAAGAAAAAGTAGCCTGTCCCCTTTTTGTCATTGCTAGTAATTCTTAACATTTTTTTAACGATGGCTTTTAGAAAGGACTTTCAATTCCACAGCCTCAACTTTTCGGTAGACCTGATTGAAAGAGCGGATTTCACCATTCGGACTCAATAATTGTTCTACAGGAATATTGAAGAGTCTTTCATTCTCTTTTAAGTAGGGAAGAATAAGTTCCCAGTCCTTTTCGGTTAGTTCGACAAACCTTCCCCCGTTTAGCTGGCCCTCTTCAACTTTTAAAAATGGATCTCTGATGTAAATGGCCCCACCAGAGGCAAGAGAAAAGAGATTCCCTCCAGGATAGGGAGTTTCTGATTCGACTATTTTACCCTTTTCATTGAGTTTTAATCCATGAAGAATGACAAATCCTCCCCCTTCCAAGGGATCGCCTGCCATAAAGGATTCTGCCAGATAGTCAAGGCATGTTCCGTTTATGACGACTCTAGGCGCTCCTACAGCATTAATAAGAGGTCTTCCGGCTGCATTTCCAAGAACATAGACTTCGCCACCTTTAGCTCCATACATAAAAGTCTGTCCGACATCCCCGTAGACTACAAGTTTTCCGCTCTTCATTATCTGGGCCACTTGGTCCTGAGCGTTCTCATGGACAACAATTTCTGCTCCGTCAAGACCTGAAGCAAGATAATCGCCTGAACTTCCGAAGACGTCTATTCGGACATCGTTAGATTCCGAACCCAATCCGCACCCGCAAAACCTCTGACCTCTCCAGTTAAAAGTTATGAAATTTTTCCAGCCTAGCTGGTAAGCCTCCACTATAAACCTGGAAATTGATTGATTCCCTTCTGAAGGGAATTTTTCACAGTTGATCACCAGAACTTCTTGCTGGCTTTTTGGCGGGGACAGCGAATCAATTTTTTCCCAGTCTGTATAGCGGTATTGATTTTCTGCTTGTTTTAGGGCAGGAGCATCATT
>CAYUXD010000190.1:0-5276 GCA_964448655.1 uncultured Eubacteriales bacterium | reverse complement strand
CAGGCGAAATAAAGATGACTCCAAGAGAAGTCGTCATCCTTGCTTCATTGATTGAAAAAGAAACCTCTCTCCGTGAGGAAAAAAAATTTGTATCGGCCGTATTCCACAATCGCTTAAAGATACGAATGAAACTCGATTGCGATCCAACCATCATTTATGTACTCAAAGAAGAAGGAAGTTTTAAAGGCCACCTCCTGAAAAAGGACCTAAAACTCAAATCTCCCTATAATACCTACCGCAACCGGGGTCTTCCTCCTGGCCCTATCTGCAGCCCAGGACGAGAATCTCTCGAAGCTGCTCTCTATCCTGCCCAGGAAAAATACCTTTATTTTGTCTCTAAGAAAGACGGAAGTCACCACTTCAGCAGCAGCTTTAAAGACCACCAGAATGCGGTAAGAAGATATCGGAAACAGTGAATGGGAACAAGGGTATGCCTGTCAATACTTTACTAAACATAGGTACTTTGGTAAAATAAAGAGTTAAATAGGGAGGAAATTCTGATGAGGAGAATAGTATTTGCAAAAGAGATATTATTGCTTTTGATGATATTGACAATCTCTTTCTCAGGCTTTTCTAAAGAGAAGGACGTCAACAGCTTTTGGGCTGCCTCATCTGTAAAAATTGATGGTTTCAAGGATGATTGGGCTGAAGTTGCTTTTGCCGATGAGAAAAAAGTAAAAATTGATTATGCCTTCAAGAATGATGCAGAAAATCTCTATGTTCTTTATATTTTCAAAGATCCCAAATATTTAAGCTCGATTAGTATGACGGGTATAACGCTCTGGTTCAATTCTGAAGGAAAAAAGAATAAAAACTACGGCATTAAATTTATACAAAAGCAGATTTCAGCCGATGCCTTGATTTCTCTTACAGAAAAGGAGAGGGGGCCGCTACCGGAGGATAAGAAAAAAGAAATACGCAATAATCCTTTTTATCTTATCAACGATACTGAAATCGTAAACAAAAAAAGTAAGTCTCGTTCTCAACCCTCCGAAAGCAGCGAAATCAAGCCTGCTGCATTCAGAGTTATGAAACAGCAAAACTTGCTTGTGTTCGAATTTGCGATTCCTCTGAAAAGGATGATGGAACAAACCTCAGCAGTGGGAATAGAACCTGGAAAAAGAGTAACAGTTGGTTTTGAATGGGGCGGTATGACAGAAGAAATGAGAGAGGAAGTAAAGAGAAGGAGTGCAGCCTTAGAGCGCACGAGGGATTCCAGCAATGATTCCACAGATAATAGAGCTGGTGCTGGAGCTGGCAGCTCAGTGCCGATGGGATTACTTTCAGGCCCTGCAAAATATTCATTCTGGGTCGATGTCCAATTAGCCAAGAAATAAGTAAAAGAGAAGAGATTTATTGAATATCAAGAAACTTAAAAGCAACTCGTTTGTTTAGACGCGACCCCTTAATGAAGGCTCTCAAACGTATCCAATCGTTTCTTTATGTCTTCTGCAAGTTGTTTTAGATTCAAGGAAAGGGCAAGATTGTAGGCTTTTCTTGCGATTTCAGCTGCGTCCTTAAATTTGCCCAGAGTTGCATAGGCAGAGGCGAGAATATCCAGACACTCGGGATTTTTCTCTTCTGTGATATCGCAAGCATGTCGGGCTAATATCAGGGCTTGTTTTCTATCTAGCAGTTTTGGGTCAGGAACTGAAATGAGCAGCTTGGCAAGGAGATTCAACATGGCCACATTGTCTGGTGAAAGCTTGAGCCCTTCCTGCAGAATATGTATGGATTCTGCGTAACGATATTGGCGGAGGAGAGAGATGGCAAGGATGTACCGATTTTGAATATCACCAGGTGATTTCCGAAGAACTTCATAAGAAAGAACAATTGCTTTTTCAATTTCTCCTTTTTGGGCTAAAGCATTTGCCAGATTGGCCGTTGCCTCCCAGTAATCAGGTTGAATCCTCAGAGCTTCCTCGAATTGGACTGCAGCTTCCTCAATCTTCCCTATTTCAAGAAGTGCAGCACCTAAATTGTTTAGAATTTTTACATTCTTCGGATCGACTCTTAAGCCTTCACGCAGGTGGGGAATAGCTTCATCGATTCTCTTTTGCCTGATCAGCACTGTAGCTAAATTATTGCGAGCGCTGGAATTCAAGGAGTCAATTTTTACAGCCTGGCGAAAGTGTTCCATTGCTTCAAGAGCTTTACCCTCCTCGCTCAATATATTGCCGAGCATCATATGAGCGATGAAGGAATCTGGCTTAAGTTCTAAGACTTTCTTATAATGCAGGACTGCTTGATCTCGTTTTCTTCCTTCCAACAGAATGTCTGCGAGTTCCAGGTGGCTTTCAGAGAATTGGGGATCAGCCTTAACTGCTTTCTGGAGCATGTTTATAACTTCCTCTCTTTCTTCGGGCTTATCTCCCTGGATATTCAGGAGCGCTCTCAAGCCCCTTGCCAGCCAGAGGAGTCTTTTTGAATCTCTGGGGTAAAATTTTGATACTTCTTTTAGATATTCTATGCTCAGTTCTATATTTTCTTTTTCTTTAAGGGTTTTTTTATCCTGAGGAAGGAGAGAAAAGGCTTCTTTAAACCTGAGCTGGAGGAACAATTTTTTTCTTTGGAAGAGAACGTCTAGCTGTTTCTTAAGCTTATCGTTTTCATCTTTGTTGCCGGTATTCTTCAAATAAGGCCAGATGCCTTCAGCTATTGGTATGAAATCATGAAGAGAATGCTTTTCTCCCTTTGAATACTTGGTGTTGTAGTAACTCCAGGGCAAGTTATCGGTATTTATGGGGACACTTTCTGTCCATTCTCTTATTTTCTTTTCTCCGCTGAGAAAATTTTCAAGAATCCCCAGAGGATGGTTGAGGTTCCAAAACTCAAGATCTTTTTGTACAGAAGAGTAGAGTAACTTCCGCTTAAGAGATTGGAAATCAAGACTGAAGGGCTCTGGAGTTCCGACAACAAGGCTGAATTTCATATAGCGGCCCATTTCGTCAAAGGAATGAGTAAGCCAGAGGGTTGTATGAGGGAAAACAGATTGAAAAGTTTTAAGAATGATTTGGTATTCCTGGGTTGTCAATAAATGGAAGGGCAGCCATTGGACAAACACCCCGTTCTCAGTCAAGGTATCCTTGACTGCTTTATAAAACTCTTGAGTATAGAGCACCCAGCTATCTGCAGATTTAGGATGGGTTGAATCACTGATGATCAAAGGATACTTTTTTTCAGCCATGAAAAGGTAGTTTCTTCCATCCTCAATAATAATTCTGACTTTATCACTATTAAGGAGGTTATTGTTTTCCTGGGAAAGAAGGTGGGCTGCTTTAATAACACTTGCCTCTATATCAACAACTTCAAGGGATTTAATTTCAGGGTGCTGGATGGCCGTTCCGGCCGCGATTCCTCCTCCAAAGCAGATCATCAAGGTTTCAGAAGGCTCAGGATGAAGCAGAACACCCAGAATGCCCATCAATTTAAAACAGTATTGGGCAGCATAGCTCGTGGGAACTTCTTCCACGCTATTGATGTAGAGATCCTTTAATTTGCTTACTTTATCCTGGACAAGAATGGAAGTGCCTGTCTTTCCTTCTTGGTAGAAGAGGATGTCGTTGTGCTTTCCAAGATCAAGAGTGCTTAGAAAAAGTTCTTTGGATAAATCCTTTGGAATCAGAAGAGAAAAAAGGAAAAAGAGAATAAGAAGAGAGGCAAAAGCTTGAACTGTGCGAATTATTTTGTGTCCCTTTTGAAGAATAAATATCAACCCAAGTCCCGCCGCAGAAATAAATAGAGCTGTAAGAAGAAGACTTAACCTGATTCCCAAAAGGGGGATGAGGACAAAAACGGGCAAAAAAGAGCCAGCGATGCTTCCTGCTGTGTTTACAGCGTAGACCTTGCCTATGCTTTCTCCAATTCTCTTTATGTTCTGGGTGAATATTGTACAGAGTGCGGGGAAGGTTATTCCTATGAAGACTGCTGGTACAAAAATGGTTATGGCTGCTATGTTTAGGGACTGAACCTTTTCCCAGAGAAAGCTCGACGGAGTGATAGAGAAAAAGGAGAAAAAACGAAGTCCATAGGATATGGCTAATTTCGAGGCTACATGTAGCATCGCCAGGATTAGAGGACCTATTAAAATGAGTATGAAAGCCAGGATTAAAACTTGATTCTTGTGCGATGCAAAGAGGAGGCGATAAAGCAGGCTTCCTATACCTAAGCAAATAAGAAATACTCCCAGTATACTCGAGAAACTGTAGGGAGTGCTGGGAATCCGAAAAAACATATATCTCGTCCACAAGACCTCAAGAGAGAGGGAAGCACAACCTGTAATAAAGGCAATGCAGAGAATTACTGGCTTTAGGCCCCCAAAGTCAGGCTGCCCAAGAGAGGGTTCTTTCTCTAAATTTTTCTTCTTTGTTGGCTCATTTTCCTTTAGATGGACTTTTTCTCCCTTTTTTTCTCGCAAAAACCAGATGAAAAACATTGTCCCTGCTATAAACAGATTAAGGGCTATGGCTACTGAATTCGTGCCGGATAAACCAAAAGTTTCTATTAAGAAGAATCCAGCACCAAAAACTCCCGCCGCCGCACCAAGCGTGTTCAGTCCGTAAAGCAAACTTAACCTGTGACTCACAAATTTGAGTTCATCAACACAGTACCGGCTTAATACAGGCAGGGTTCCGCCTATTAGGAAGGAGGGGAGAAAAAGAATCATAAAGGAAAAGGCAAACCGGATGAAGCTCATAAGCAGAATAGACCCAGCTAAGGAGGAGAAAAAAATGGGCATTATTTTTTTTAAGAGGCTTAGGATGAAAGGGATGATGAAGGCACTGAGGGCGACACCTGCTTCAATAATAGAATAGAGTAAGAGACGATTGCGGTGCCGGTCTGCATAGCGGCCGAACAACCAGCTTCCAAGGCCGAGACCGGCCATAAAGGCGACAAGAACAACGGTTATGGCGTAGGAGCTGTTGCCAAAAACCGGAATAAATTGCCTCGTCCAAAGGATTTCATATATGAGGGAAGCTGCTCTTGAGAGGAAAAAGAAAAGATAAATCAGCAGCCGAATGCTAAGAGAAGAGGAATTTTTATACGGAAATTCTGCTGAGGGTCTTTTGCCTCCTATTATCATTATCCATTTAAACTAAAGTTTAATGTCGCTTGATAAAACATCTGTCTCTTGTGAAATTCTATCAGTGACTTGAATAATAATGAAATAACTTCCTGATTTTAACATATCGAGTTTGAGGGAGACATTAGTTTCTTTTTTGAAAAAGCTCAATGTTTTCCCTTCATCAAAGACTTTATTCGAATTTTCATCAAAA
>CAYUXD010000189.1:0-5345 GCA_964448655.1 uncultured Eubacteriales bacterium | reverse complement strand
AATCCACCCTTAGCTTGTTGGAATAGAGAAGCAGGAATTCGTCTTTAACGTCCGCACCCATCGCTTGGGATTCGAAATACCCGAATAGCTCAATATTGTCCTGAGCGGCAAGCGGGGAGAGGCTAAGGGAGAAAAAAAGCATTACAGAAAGCCATTTATTCATTTTTTCAATCCCCTTTCTGTAAACATGCTGTCTGCCAGGGTGATATTGTATTTCACCTCGAGAAGCTCCAGTTCAGTTTGAGTGTTGTCATTTTTGTTATACATGACAACCTTCATCGCCGTGGGAATGTTGTCGATGATGAGGATATCGCTCTCCACCAATCTTTTCTCCTGAAGAGCAGGGTCATCCTCGTCATAATAATCAATGACTACGGGAACAAAATTCTCTTTGATTACCCACATGATCAGCCTGGAATAGGAAACGTCACTGTCTGGTTTGCGGGTCAGCTCTACTTTATAGCAATCATATCCCTCCATTTTTTCATCCTTAAGCCTTTTTGAACTGAAATCCTTGATAAAGGCATCTCCGCTCCCCATATCCTCATAAGAAAAATCACTCCCCTGCATTTTCTGTTTCTTGGCATGGGAAGCAAGCTTTCGAACACGTTGTGTCCGCGGAAAGTACATCCAAATATCGTCGGCATTGTTCAGCATCAATGTCGACTGGTCTTTAACGCGCCCTGGTTCCAGATACCGCACTAGATTTTTCTCTCCTTTATTTTTGCTCCATGATTCATAGATAAATGTTCGTTTCTGACCAGAAGTGGTCACGATTGTCATTTTTGCTTTGGCATAAGACGATTCGACATTGAACAAGTCATTAACTTTTTGAACAATGTCTTCACCCGTGAGCTCCTGGCCGAATAAAGCTGGCGCCAAGAGCAAAACTATAAAACCTGAAACGATTATTTGCCTCATGAGATTTCCTCCGCTTATTCTCATTTTAGTTTCTTGCTAACGTTTAATTTATCTTCATGCGATTCAGTATAGTATTACCAGCCTTCAGTATAATATTTCCAGATATAAGCAATCAAACGTTGCTTCTTTTAAAATTTGGTGGATATTAATCGATTATTTTAATTAATATTTCAATTTTGGCAAAGGAAAAAATTTTTTCTTTCTCTTCATAAAGCAATCGCAATTTTGGCGAATTAATTCTCAGGTTATCCTCGCTCACGGCTGAGGATATAAGTACTTAACAGTATTTCTAATAAATCTTAAGGAAAATAAGTCAAAAGGGTTTTAGAGTGGAAAGGAAGAAAAAGGCAAAATTATTGGAAAGGGATGATTTTAAGAATTTTGTGGCTTAATAAGAATAAGTTAAATTAATAACTCCTCATTCAACTGCTTATTCTACGTCTCTTGTACTCTATCTATTAGCTTATTCTTTTTACTGTGATAACAGGAAGCAGCAGATACTGATCTCCAAATCCTTCTAATGATTGATCTGTCTGAAAATCCAGAACTACTTCAGTGATACGATTATTCAGGACAGTGAAAACTACAGGAATTTTCACCTCCAAGCTGGGTGATATAGCGATTTCGAAAGTTCTGCCGTTGACTACTACGGCCCCCCCGCTTATAACTATGATAACATGCGTGTACGTCCCTTGTTCTAACTCAACATCTGCCAAGCGCTCTTCTATGTCCCGCAGCTGAAGCAAATCAACTGTTCTCTCGCCTTCCCATACAGTTGTGATTGATCCATCATCTTTTTGGACCTTTATGGCTGTGATTGTGATTAGTACTTGTTCTAAACCATCTATCGGCTGATCTGTCAGGTAGAGTTCGAAGTTTCCTGTCTTATCAACAGAACATCCGCCTAAGAGTAAGACAACAGAGAGTGCTAAAAGAATTGGCTTTTTCATTTTTGCTACTCTTAAGCGCATTTTGTTCGCATCTCTTTTAAAAATCAATCATCTTCAAAGGTGATATTGAAGGTGATTTTTTCTCACCCAAACCGTGAAATAGCCACAAGAGCTTTGCTGAAAAATAAAGCGTGAGGAAAATTGGACCGAGATGCCATTCTCCAGAACTCAGCCTCCATCGTCGTATTTGATGAAGGAACAATCAAACCGAATCTCATTCCATTCTCTAGATGATTTAATGAATTTTACGCAGGAAAATTTGCTTCTGCTCTTATCTCGCTAAAAAACTTTTTTCTTTTTTTATTCTGAATTACTTATTTTTATTTTGAATTACCTAAAAGTAAGACCTGATTCAATAGTTACGTGTGCATATTCTCGATTATCAATGAGACTCGGATTTTTTCTCGGTTTTCTCCTCCAGTAGAAAGCCTACCAAAATAAAACTCAGGATGGATGAAGCTTCTGTAACGATTGTGTGAAGTTTGTGTAAAGATTGATTATCCCTTAAATTTATATCCTACACCTCGCACACCAATGATGCACTTTGGATTAGATGGTTCGTCTTCAATTTTCTTCCTCAGATGAGCGATATGCTTATCCACGGTCCGGGGGGTGACATAGACATCATCACCCCAGACCTCATCAAGAATCGAGTCACGGTGCATCACCTGGTCTTTATGCTGAATGAGAAAGTGAAGCAGAGCAAACTCAAGTGCTGTTAGATAAATTAGCTTACCCTTTTTTTTCGCTTCATACTTTATAAAGTCAACCTCGATGTCGCCGAAGTGATACAGATCGATTCTCTGTTCAGGCTGCTTTGCTCTTCTAAGGAGGGCTTTAACACGGGCCAGAACTTCCCGGGGGCTAAATGGTTTTGTGACATAATCATCAGCGCCCAGCTCCAATCCGAGGACCTTATCTATCTCCTGGCTTTTGGCAGTTAATATCAGGATGGGCGTGGTAATTCCAGCTTGGCGTAATTGTTTGCAGACTTCAAAGCCGTCCATTTTTGGCAGCATGATGTCAAGGATGATGAGGTCGTATCCTTTCTCTTTTGCCGCAGCAAGGCCTTTCAGCCCGTCTTTTGCGCTGGAAACTTCATAACCCTCAAGTCTGAGATTGTCCTCCAGCGCCATCAGGATACTTTCCTCATCCTCAACGACAAGAATTCTCTCCATTTCACTCATCCTCTATTCATTGAAGTGGAAGCTTTATCGAAAATGTGCTTCCATGTCCCGGCTCGCTCTCAACGTGAACGCTGCCGTGATGGGCATCCACAATTTGCTTGACTAAAGTCAATCCAAGCCCGCTGCCTTTAACCATCCGTGTCAGCTCATCGCCTCCACGATAGAAGCGTTCAAACACCTTATCAATTTCTTCTTTCTTGATGCCAACACCAAAATCTTGGACAGCGATAACAAGATATTGATCTTTCACAAATGATGAAACAACAACCTTTTTGGCTTCGCCAGAAAATTTGATGGCATTATCTACTAGATTATTAATCGCTTGGGTTATAGCTGCGCTGTCAACCTCAATTGAGGGCAAAGACTTTTCAATTTTTGTCTGGATAACAAAATCCTCGTGACGCACGCGATCCTGAATGGCCGAAGCGATCCCTTGCAATAATGCGCCAATATCAACCCTCTTAAACTCAAATTCTTTTCTGCCTTCTTCCATTTGAGCAAAATTTAATATGTTATCGGTGAGTAAAGAAAGTCTTTCACTTTGTTCCAGAAGAACATCATAGTACTTCTGGCGGCGCTCTTCAGAAGGTATCCGTCCTGCTTGAAGCATCTCTGCCAACTGCCTTATAGAAGTTAAGGGACTTTTGAACTCATGGGAGATAGTAGAAACAAAATCAGATTTCATTTTTGCAAGTTCCAGTTCATGGGAAACGGTGCGAATGGTCAAGATCGAACCGAATATCAGAATACCCGCAATGAGAAGAAACATATAGAAATAAATGCCTCGTCGCGAAGTAAGAAAAGTCTCAAGAAGACGCTGCTCCTGTTGATGAAACTCGAGCAACCAGTCCGGAAAGTTTCCGGCAAAATTTGTTTTGACAGTAACTGATCCTGAAGTCGCGCTCTCTGACTTCAGGATAACTTCACCATCCCTTCCTCTGACGATCCATTCAGTTTTTTCAGAAGAAACTTGGCGCTGCAATGCCTGGTTGAGAACGTTATCTTTAAGATATTCAGCGTTGAGCAGAAGACCCCAAGTTTCATTATTTTCGGCTCCTTTCCCCGCAGGTTGGCTCAACAATGAGACAAGATAAGAATGCCTTCCGATCTCCAGTGTAAACCGTTTTGAAGAGTCGCGAGGGGTATCCGAATCTCGAGAAATTTTTGCCTGTAAATCTGCTGCGGCACTGTCCTGGAAATCAAGTAATCTTTCTGTTATGTTTCTTTGTTTCTTTTCCTCGCCTTCTAATATCTGAAAAGAATTTTTATAAGATTGAAATTGTGGAGACAGGGATGGCCGGGAAAGAATTTCATCAATTGACTCTTTGGCGCGCTGTGTAAAAAAGTCATATTGAGCTTTTTCAAGCCTCCATTCTCTTTGAATCAGGCTTTTGTACAACTCAGTTAATGTTTTGGCGGAGCTTAAAGGATCATCGATTTCTAAAAATAATGAGCCCAGTTCCAGGCGAGCAACCAATCCTAAGGGTATGCCGTCCGCAATTCGTGCCTGGCTAAAGTCCTGAGCAATTATCTTGTACGATTTTATGGAATCCTGGAAGAGTTTAGATTTTTTTTGGACTCTGGCAACCGCGCTCAACAATTCCCCTTTCACCTGAGGACCGGAAACCTGTCCCATCGTTCTTTGATAGCTGATCAAAGCATCGCGATATCTTTTCCTTTGAAATTCCAACTGCTGAGCAGCTTGAATCTTTCTCACCAAATTGGGAGTTGGGGAAGAAGCAGAGAAGCGTTGCGTGCTGCCGTCCGGAAGAAAGAGAAGCTTTGCTACGGGGAAGTGAATTTTTTTGAAGCCTTGGAAAAGAAAGACCTCCTCCACTAGAGGATGCTCATTTTTTAAACTTTCCAGTGAACGGGAAAAAGCAGGTTTCGCTATTTCCTGGCTATTGGCAACGGTATTTAAAAAAGCCCTTTCAACCTCAAAAATACTTTCATCAATAGACCTGGTGACCATTTCTGCAATTCTACGGTGTTCATCCAATCTTTTTTTTTCCAGCAAGGCCCGGTCATTCTGAATGCCTCGAAATGCCAGGTAACCCAGGAGCAGGCTCGGTAATCCGATACCCAGAAAGAAGAGGAGAAGTATCCTTTTGCGTTTATGTATTGACAGTCCCATTAATAAAATTCTTTTAAGGACATATAAAACTTTTGCTCGAAGGCCGAAATTTCTTCCTTTAGTTACACTGCTTATCCAATTTTAAAAAACCCTTTCCGCAAAAACAAGTTGTTTATAAGAACTTGGGAGTTTGATCTCAATATTCCATGTTTA
>CAYUXD010000188.1:0-5381 GCA_964448655.1 uncultured Eubacteriales bacterium | reverse complement strand
CAGGGAGCTTGGTCTTTGCATCGTAGGCATAATTAATGTTGTTGAAACCAATCCCGAGCCGATCTCTTCTCACGGCTTCCGCCAGTCCGGGGTCTCCGTATACGCCCACACCCAAGAGATCTTCCTGATTTTTCCCGAGATAGACTGCCCAGGTCTGGGCGGCACCGCACGCATCGGAACGGGTATAAACGCGTAGGGACGTTTTTTCCTCTCTGCCAATAACTTCTCCCCAGGTCTTCACTTTTCCAGTGATCCAGACAGATATAAACATCTCTCTCTTGACTCCTCTTTTCAGAATTTCATTCAGAAAAGGATTCTGGGCATTAACAGTAGGAATAACAGCATCCTTGGTAACAGAGATGGGAAAGGCCCCTTTATCAATCTCTTCAGGATAGATCTCTCTGGATACACTTCCGATATCGACCATTCCGGCCAGGACATCGACCATGCCTTTTCCTGCCCCTCCTGCCTGGACATCAATGCGAACCTTAGGATGGATTTTCTGAAATTCTTCTGCCCACTTCACAGCCATGGGATAAAGCGCCCATGCACCTGAAATGGTGATGGTTCCCTTTAATTCAACTTCTGTGGTCTGTCCGGCAATGAGCAGATTTGAAATCATAAAAAGTAAAGAAAAAAATATTATAGTGTTTCTCATTTACCCTCCATTTTAGAAACCAACCTGGAACTGAGCGAGGAAGACATCATTGGAAACATCTACCAATGAATATCCGCTCAGTTTCAAAGAGAGCCCGGATACAACAGGAGACTCCTCTCCTGCATGTAAAAAATTGGTTATGCCGCCTATAAAAACCAGGCAATAAACCAGAACAAAAGCACATTTTAGGTTCCAGTTCATCTGTGGTTCCTTCCCTTTTTATCCTCCTATCGATTCAGTATTTTCAAAATCTAGCTCCAATATTACTCTAACCGTACTACAATTAGAATACAATTGCAACACTTTTTTAAAAAAAATGAATAATGGATATTAGAGGTAACCAAGGTTCTTAAGCCTGATTCTTATCGCCTCAATTTCTTCATAAGAAAGTTCTCTTTTCTCTACGTCTTTTCACTATTCCGGCATTTCCTCTGGTTTTTTCTAATAATCGCGAATTTTTCATTGACACGGTATGTTTCTTCTATCTATTATTATCTATAGATCAGGGCAGAAGGTGGGAATTTAATAAAAATGAGCCGAACTCAATGCAGTCCCAAAAACCAATTTCCTATGTTTTTCATTACGGAGGTAAAATGAAAAAATTTCTTTTAATTATTAGTATTCTTATTTTTTCTTTGGTATTAGCCATATTATTCAATCCCGGGTCAGCGGAGGGAGCTAAAACAGAAATTTTAAGGCTGGACGCAAAAGATATTAAAGAGGTATTTTATGAAAGGATTAACAAAACGGTTTCATTAACACTACAACGAGAAATAAAGGAAATCACAAGGTTGGATTTTGTCAATTTCAAAATGTCCGAAGCTCTCTTTCTTATGGATATGCTTACCAGCCAGAAAGGTGTAATAGTCAAGGTTGATATAGATTCCGGGTATGTTTATGACTTCGGTTTTAATACTAAAGCGAAGTGGGACTAAAGATAAGTGCGTTTTTTATTAACGTTAACAAGAAATCTATAGGATATTTAGCCGGAATGGATGTCCTGGAGGCAGTAGAGGGAAGGGGAGGTTTTTCTTCTCATTTCCACGGCCTTGACGGCAGCGCTGGCTGAAGGAATGGTGGTGTAGCAGGGAACGCGGTAAGAGAAGGCGACTTTTCTTATTTTTCGAGCATCGCTCCATTCATGAATTCCAGAGGGAGTATTAAAGATCATGCCCACCTTTCCTTCTTTTATATCCTCAAGGATGTTTCTTTTTTCCTTGAAGACTTTACCGATGGTATCCAAATGAAAGCCGTGTCGGTGGAGATACTGGGTGGTTCCTTCAGTAGCAACCAGGCTGAAACCTAATTGTTCGAGTTTTTCTACGATCGGGATAATCTTTGGCTTATCTTCCTCAGGGAGATGAAATCCTGCTCCTTCGGCGGCTTTGAGAAAAGCCAGGGGAAAATGTCTGTCAATTCCGATAGATTCCCCTGTAGAGCGCATCTCAGGCCCAAGGATAGGGTCAACCTCCATGAATTTATCAAAAGAAAAGACAGCCTCTTTCACTGCATACAGGTTTGAAGGGTGCTGTGTTATGTTTATCTCCCTGAGCTTCTTCCCCAGGATGAGTTGGGTGGCTATCTTGGCCAGGGGAACTCCGGTGGCTTTGGAGAGGAAGGGAACTGTCCTCGAAGCCCTGGGATTGACTTCCAGTATATAGATCGTGGTTCCTTTTACTGCTACCTGGACATTCATCAAGCCTAAAATTTTGAGCTCCTTGGCCATAAGGGTTACCTGACGCTTCACTTCCTCAATCAACCTATCAGCGAGAAAATAAGGAGGGGTGACCATGGTGGCGTCTCCAGAATGGATTCCCGCTTCCTGGATATGCTCCAGGATCCCTCCTATGTACACATCCTCTTCATCGCAAAGAAGGTCGACATCCAGTTCCACGGCATTTTCGATAAATTCATCGATGAGGATGGCGTATTCTGCGCTGTATTTCCGGATAGATTTTATGTATTTTTCCAGCTCCTTCTCGTTATGGATGACTTTCATAGCCCGGCCTCCAAGGACATAGGAAGGACGGACAAGGACAGGATAGCCAATTTTTTCAGCAATTTTTAATGCCTGTGACGAGTTTCTGACCATGCCGTTTCTTGGCCGCTTCAAGTTTAATCTTTTCAAGAAATTGTCAAACTTTTCTCGGTCCTCAGTTTCATCAATTGCCTGGGAGCTTGTTCCCAGTATTTTTGCTTTGTTTTCCCACAAACCAACAGATATTTTCAGAGGAGTCTGTCCTCCAAACTGGGCAATAATCCCTTCTGGTTTTTCATTACGATAGATAGAAAGGACGTCCTCCAGGGTTACTGGATCAAAATAGAGGCGGTCAGAAATATCATAGTCAGTGGAGACTGTTTCAGGATTGGAATTGATCATGATGGCTTTGTAGCCTGAATCCCTCAAGGCAAAAACGCCGTGGACGCAGCAGTAGTCAAACTCAATTCCCTGACCGATTCTGTTTGGACCAGAGCCAAGAATGATAGCTTTTTTCTGGTCGATTTCAGGAACTTCGCTTTCTTCCTCGTAGGTAGAGTAGAAATAAGGAGTTTCAGACTCGAACTCGCCAGCGCAGGTATCGACAACTTTCCAGACCGGGAACACCTTCGCTTTCTCTCTCATTTTTCTGACTTCATCTTCCTTTAAGCCTGCGAGCTCAGCTATTCTTTTATCGGAAAAACCCAGTTCCTTTGCTCTTCGGAGAAGATTATGATCCAACGAGTCCTTTCTCCTGGATTTAAGTTTTTTTTCAAAATCAACTATATCCTTGATATTCTGGATAAAGAAAGGATCGATTTGAGTGAGTTCACTAATCTCCATCACAGATATTCCTGCTCTAAGATCATCAGCAATAAACCAGAGTCTTTCGGCATTCGGGCGAGCAAGGTCTTTTTTTAATGTTTTTTTGTCTATTTTTTTATATTTCTCTTCGAATCCCCAACGGTCTATCTCAAGAGAGCGAATTGCCTTTTGGAGAGCTTCTTTAAAGGTTCGGCCGATAGCCATTGTCTCTCCTACTGATTTCATCTGGGTGGTCAGAGCAGGCTCTTCTTCGGGGAATTTTTCAAAAGCAAAACGGGGGATTTTGACCACGACATAGTCGATTGCAGGCTCAAAACAGGCAGGAGTCTTTTTTGTGATATCGTTTAAAATCTCATCCAGAGTATAGCCCACAGCCAGTTTGGCTGCCATTTTTGCTATGGGAAAACCTGTGGCTTTTGAAGCCAGGGCTGAGGAGCGGGAAACCCTGGGATTCATCTCGATGACCTGCATTCGTCCATCCGAAGGATTGATGGCAAATTGAATGTTAGAGCCTCCTGTCTCTACCCCAATCTCTCTCATGATGGCAATCGAGGCATCCCTTAATCTCTGGTATTCCTTGTCAGTCAGAGTCTGAGCTGGAGCCACAGTGATAGAGTCTCCTGTATGGACTCCCATGGGATCGAAGTTTTCGATGGGACAGACGATCACAACATTGTCTTTTTTATCCCTCATCACTTCCAGTTCGAATTCTTTCCAGCCAATGATGGATTTCTCGACAAGTATTTTTGAAATGGGACTTATGGCGAGACCAAGGGGCACAAATTTATAAAAGTCCTTCCAGTTGTTAATGATATTGCCGCCCGTTCCTCCCAAGGTAAAGGAGGGACGGATAACAACAGGAAATTTAATCTTCTTCACGATGTCCACAGCTTCCTTGAGACTCGAAGCATAACCTGATTCTGGAACTTCGAGTCCTATCTTTTCCATCGAGCGGCGGAATAACATTCTGTCTTCTGCTTTTCTGATGGAGTCTGTGGTGACTCCGATTAGCTGAATTTTGTGTCTATCTAAGATCCCTTCATCGTCAAGTTCAAGAGATAAATTCAAAGCTTTTTGGCCGCCCAGGGTGGCAAGAAGGGCATCCGGATTTTCTTTTTGGATTATCTTTTCCAGGTACTCGACTGTTAACGGCTCAAGATAGGTTCGGTCAGCAAACTCGGGGTCGGTCATGATAGTGGCTGGATTGGAATTGACCAGAATAACCTTATAATGTTCTTCTTTTAAAGCTTTAAGGGCCTGAGTTCCTGAATAGTCAAATTCAGAGGCTTGACCGATAATAATAGGTCCAGAGCCGATGATCAGAATGGACTGGATGTCTTCTCGTCTCGGCACTTTATTTTCCTCTAAAATCTTCCATCATATTAATGAAATCCTGGAAAAGATATCTTGAATCCTTTGGGCCAGGAGAACTCTCTGGATGATACTGGACTGAGAAAAGGAATTTTTCGCCTAAAGACAATCCTTCCGAAGTCATATCATTAAGGTTGAGATGGGTTAATTTTGCCAATCCCTTTAAGGAATCAATATCTACAGCAAATCCATGGTTCTGGCAGGTTATTTCGATTGAACCTGTATCTAAATTTTTTACGGGGTGGTTTGCTCCCCGATGGCCGAATTTAAGCTTAAAAGTCTTTCCTCCAAGGGCAAGACCTAAAAGCTGGTGACCGAGGCAGATTCCAAAGATGGGAATTTTCCCGATCAAATTTTTAATGTTATTTATGGCATAACTTACGGGAGCAGGGTCCCCTGGTCCGTTGGAGAGAAGAACTCCGTCCGGCTTCATTTTCACGATTTCCTTCCAGGATGTCTGAGCAGGAACGACGAGGACATCGACATAATTTGAAACCAGGTTTCTTAATATATTTCTCTTAATCCCGAAGTCGTAGGCAACGACAAAAT
>CAYUXD010000187.1:0-5382 GCA_964448655.1 uncultured Eubacteriales bacterium | reverse complement strand
GATGAGAATCATCTCTTTTATCGAAGAGCCGAAGACCATTGACAGGATCATCGGCCATCTCAAGCTGACCTTTGAAGCTGAACGGCCGCCTCCGCCTCAAATTGTCCAACAGGAACTCCTGATAGCAGCCGAGGAGCATGAGGAATATTTTTGAGGGCCTCCCTGGTCGCTTCTAACTGATTTTGAGGACCGAGTCTATATTAAACTCGACGGTTTGGAAGCTGCGGCTGATTTGTTTCGCTTTTCTAGTCGTTGACCTTGTCGTTTTGGGTGTGATACCCTCATTTCACGATGTCAGTGGGTGGAAATTACGGAGAATGAAGAGCAATAATCGCGGCAAATAAGTCAGACATTCCCCAAGCAGAGGAAAATTTCTTGGGATTGAAAAAGGCTCTTAACGGGCCCCTTCCTGTTCCTCGACCATCTCAAGCACTAGGCCTTCGACAAATCCGAAAATAGAAACTCCATGGGCTGTTCAGGGCAGTTCGGGGTTATTGACAGCGTATCGCGACTTGGATATCGTTAGGAAAGAATGTCAAAACTCACTCGCTTTGGGATTTCCCTGGATTCAGAATTGCTCCGGCGATTCGATGCCTTGATCAAAAGGGTGGGCTATGGAAATCGCTCGGAGGCCATCCGCGATTTGATCCGCGATCGGCTCGCCACCAAGGAATGGGAAAACGAAGAGACAGAAACAGTCGGGGTGCTCGCCCTTGTCTACGATCACAAGACGCCCGAATTGACGGAGAGCCTTAACGCTATTCAACACAAGCACATCAACCTCGTCGTGGCCTCGACTCACGTCCATCTCGACGCCCACAATTGTCTCGAGGTCATCATCATGAAGGGCTCTTCGGGCTTGATCAGGAAGATCTCCGACCGGCTCATGATATCCAAGAACGTCAAGCACGGCGGGCTCATCAGGACCACGAGCGGCAAACATATCCACTGAGCCGAGACGAAGGCTCTCACGTCGCCAAAAACCTCTGCATTCCTTAAGTTCGGAGCCTACTCGATCATAGTAGAACCCGGACTTGCATTTTTGGACGTGGCGTGCTACAAAAATAATTATCGTGCTACTACCTATACGTACAGGGAGGCGTTATGAAGAAAAGAGTGCTTTTAACCATTCTCATCCTTTCCTGCGCGGCGTCCGCCTTCGGGCAGAATGCCGACAGTAAAGAAAAGAAAAAAACCGAGCAAGCAAGCTTGCATCCCCATCACGAATTGACTGTGACGGCCGCTCCGTTTCGTAAAGCCGTCCAGGATTTCTCGGTTTCCGTAAGCATCATGGATGAAACCGATATCCTTAGCCTTCGTCCGTTCAATGCTCTTGGCGCCCTTACCTGTCTTCCCGGAATCTTCGCGGATCGAACCGGCGACTTCGGACGCACGGATATCGAAATCCGGGGAATCGGATACCGGGGGGTGCGGCTCGCGATTCTCGTTGATGGCCGCCCTGAGAAAATGGGGATTTTCGGCTGCGCGGTCACTCACGCCTTCCCCCTCGACAATGTCGAGCGCATCGAAGTTGTTCGAGGGCCATCTTCAGTGCTCTTCGGTCCCGACGCTATGGCCGGCGTCATCAACATCATCACCCAGCGGCCTGCCGAAGGCTTCCGGACGGATCTCACGGCCGCTTATGGCGCCTACGACACGGCCTCTCTGAATCTCCGCCACGGGGCGAAACTGGGAAAATTCGATTACTATTTCACCTTAGACCGGACGACAAGTGACGGCTATGTTCCTCATTCCTCCTACCGGGGCACTTCGTTCACGGGACGGACCGGTCTCGAGCTCGGCTCCGGGCTTTCCCTGAGCCTTCAATCCAAATATTTCGACGGCCTGAAAAACGAACCCGGACCTCTCTCCCTACCGGACCTCGTTTCCTGGAACAGATACAAACGCGGCTCCGTCAATCTCTGCCTGGACGGGCAGTGGAAATCTTTCGACCTCTCGCTCATGGTCTACACCGACTTCGGCCACAACATCTTCTCCGACGGCTGGAACTCTCGCGATCATTATGACGGCGCCTTGGCGAAGATGAACGTGAAGCTCTCGCCCACGAACAATTTGGCTTTTGGAGTCGATTCCCGGTTTCTCGGGGGTAAGAGCTATAACAGCCCCGAGGGTAGTTGGGACAAGAACGATATCGCGGCTTACGTTTATGACGAGCTTGTCCTGGGAAGAAGATGGATTCTTTCGGGAGGAATCCGCGCCGACAAGGATTCGCAATTCGGCTGGGAAGGATGCCCCCAGGCGGGGGTCGTTTTCAAGCTGGATGACGCCACATCCCTTCGGCTGTCCGCGAGCAAGGCCTTCCGGGCTCCTGCCATTAGTGAACTCTATCTCTTTCCATCGTCCAATCCCTATCTCCAGCCCGAGCGCCTCTGGAATTTCGAATTCGGAGTCGATCAGAGCCTTGGCCGAGATATCCTGCTCAAGGCGGCGGTGTTTTCGACGCAGGGAACAAACCTCATTGAACTGGCCGCGAACCCGGGCAGCTTTCCCCCTTACGAATATCAAAATACGGGGAAATTCACGTTCAAAGGCGTTGAAATCGGCTTGCAGGTCTTTCCGTCTCGTCCTTTTTCTGCGGAGTTGAGCTATTCCTATCTGGATACCGGCAGCCTGACCAAGGGCAGACCGGGCAACAAAATCGATGCTGATATCCGTTGGCGTTTGGCGCGCGTGCAGACGTTTCTCAACGCTCAGCGCGTCTCCGACTACTACGCCGGAGACGGGAAAATGCTTCCTATCCCTTCCTATTTTGTGGTCAACGGCCGGGTCGAGTTTTCGATCCTGCCCGGCTACGGGCTTTTCGCCGAAGTCAGAAATATTACGGCGGAGGATTACCTGATTTATGCAGACCTCCCGGGGCAGGCGGCCGGACTGTATCAAATGCCAGGTAGAAACGTCCACTTCGGCCTCAGGCTAGAATTCTAACGAACCATTTTGTTTATCATTGAACATGTCTTTTCAAATGTGATATATTCATTTCAAGTTGTCAGAGGATGGAAATTGAGGAAAATGAATAATCCCAAGATTGCTAAATTCTATCGAGGCGTCCCTGCAAAGTCCCTTCAACGGCTGCAGGAATTTCGCCAGCGATATCCCTACCAGTCCCGCACCATCCGCGGGCATGAATGGCGTTTCATCGACACAGGCGAGGGTGAAGAGGTATTGGTCGTGATGGCCGGGGGCACGTCCATCGCGGAGGTATCTTTCCAGTCTTTGGCTCATTTTGCCGAACAATGCCGGGTGATCGCGCCCGATTATCCCCCCATCGGCAATATTTCAGAACTGTTTGAAGGGTTGATCTCCCTTTTGGATGACCTCGGAGTCGGGCAATTCTCCCTCATGGGCGGGTCCTACGGCGGTTGGATACCAGCAAGATGGAAGACTACCCTGAGATGGCGTTGTTATGGGCTTTGGCAAAAGAGGTCATGGATACCCGCGTCAAGCGAGAGGATATCTTCGCTTTGCTTTCCCGTTTGATCGACCAGACGGAGAATTACACCTTCACACCGGATGATTTAAAAGACTGGGGAGGAAGCATCCTCATTGTTTGCGGTTCTGAAGACCCATCAACACCGGCTGACAAACGCGAGGCGATGCAAAAGCTCTACCCCCAGGCGCAGATAAAGGTCTTCGAGGGGGGCAAACACGGAATCGCTCTCACCCACCAAAAAGAATATTTCGCCGTGATCGATGCGTTCTTGAAGAGTTAGCTTTCCTTATCCTTCCAAAATCATGAAGAGCCTCCCCAGGGGATTATAATCAACCAGATTTGATGCTCTCTCAAAAGCAAATTCTTCTATTTAAAAAAAGAGAAATTTTGGTTTCGATACCGGTGGCTGATTTGACATTCACGGAAGAAGATAAGTTACTCAAAGCAAGCTTTGAGTTTGAATTCTATATCTATCAAAAAAAGGATGCAAAGAAATATGAATTCCAAGATGTCGAAAACTTTGAGAAGCCAGAAGACGAAATCCTCCAGTTGAAGGAGATACCCTTTACTTTTCCCTATGAGTTAAAGCCGGGAAATTATTATTTCGATGTGATCATTATCATTTAGCCAGATGGAGGAAAGGCAAGAAGAATATTTGAAATCAAGATATAGATTAAAATTCAACATCAATTGAAAACACATCCGTCTCGTTGGAAAGTTTATCCTTAGCTTGAATGACGAGGAAATAGCTTCCCGCATTCAGCCAATCGAAATTTAAGAAGATGTAGGTTTCTCTTTTGAAAAGGCTCAATGTCTTCGCTTCATCATAGACTTTGTTCGAATTTTTATCGAAAAGCGTTACTTTTACCTCGGCTGCTCCCGTCAGTTTTTCTTTTGTTTCGGTCATTTTATAATTGACGAGTGAGAATTTTATGGCTTTTTGGCCGGCTTCGAAATTGGTTATAGTAATAGGAAGAGCTTCTTTTCTAGGAACGTGTTTTAAATAAATAATATCGGCTCCGCTTTTTTTGACTTTAACTTCAATCTCTCTCTCATTTTCGGGCTGATCTTCCTTGGGTGAATAAACAAGGAGGTAATAATAGTCTTCTGAATCCGCTGCTTCTTGCAGAGCCTCCGAGACCTTATTCGAAAAACGGTAAGAACCTCCGGTTGAAGAACATATTTTTTTTAAACAATCTTCATAATGCTGAGAGACTTCCATTAATTCAAAATCTTGGGAAAGGACATATCTGAAGGATTTTAAAAGAATGAGGTGAAAGGTTGCGTTTGCCTCTATAAAAAGATCGCGCAGTGTATCCGAAGGAAAGCTCTCAGAAATGTCAAAGGATCTTTGTAGCTCGACCTGTTTTGTTTGGATGAGTTGTGACCAAACCTGATCCTGGGAATCGACCTGAGAGCTGAGCCAATTCCTGATTTCATTGTCAAGGCGTCCTGCGCTTTTTAACCTGGGAAAAATTTCCCTCTGCTGGAAACATATGGCCCATTTTTCTCCTTCAAACATCTTCATTCTATTGATAAGGCTTCGATATCTATCAACATCAGGAGTGATGTATTTTTTCTTGTATTCCAACCAGATTCTTTGGTAATTATCGAAGTATCTAAGGAGCGCCTGGCTAGGAGATGATATGCTGATACCTTCGCCCATAAGAGCGTTGAGAAGCTTTTCAGCTTCATAATTTAAGTTTTTAAGAGCTTGAAGAGTACTTTGGGAAGAGATTAGCTTGTATTCTTTTAAAGTTTTATTTAGGTTGTGGACAGTGGTGGATAAATCTTTTCCTATTTCAATGTTGATTATTCTGTTTTCAGTCAGAATGAAAAGCCGGTCTTCTTTGCGAAAAACGTTCTGGAAAAAATAATCTACCCCTTCTTCTACCGCTTTATTGTAGTCAAAAACATTGAAAATAAGGATG
>CAYUXD010000186.1:4640-5388 GCA_964448655.1 uncultured Eubacteriales bacterium | reverse complement strand
CAAAATTAGATTTACCCCCCGGTTTCTCAGCTACTTTAGAAGAAAGTTGGCGATGGACCGAAGAAGAGAAGGGAGAGATAAAATTTGCCATAATCTTCTCCTTGATTATCATTTACATGATTCTTGCTTCTCTTTATGAATCGCTTATTCATCCTTTCTTCATTCTTTTAGCTGTCCCTCTGGCCTTGATTGGTGTCTTCGTGGCCTTTGTTATAGCTGATTTTCCCTTTGATTCTTCAGCTTATATAGGAGTGATCTTACTCGGAGGGATAGTGGTTAATAACTCTATCCTCCTTGTCGATCATATCAATTTAAAAAGAAGGCAGGGTCTTTCTCTCTTTGAATCAGTTTTGAAAGGGGCAAGAGAGAGAGTCAGGCCAATTTTTCTGACAACAGTCACAACCGTCCTGGGAATGTTTCCCATGGTTTTGCTCCAGGTGGAAGAGGGAAAAAGGCAGATTTGGTCATCCCTGGCACTTTCGGCTGTCGGCGGGCTTATAAGCTCGACAATCTTTATCCTGATTGCCATCCCCATTTTTTATTTCTACGGGGATAGAATTCGCGGCTGGATGGCTGGAAAAGCAACAGAGATCTCAAAAGCCTGGAAAAGCTTTTAAGAAATATCCTGATTAGTTAAAAAATACTTGTTTCTGTAGGAATTCGATTCATTTTGTACAGTTGTTTTATTCATTTTGTGTAGGGGATGATTCATTTTGTGTAGGGGCTTGATTTATCTTTTTTAGGTGTT
>CAYUXD010000186.1:0-4540 GCA_964448655.1 uncultured Eubacteriales bacterium | reverse complement strand
TGATGTATCTTGTATAGGTGCGTGATGTATCTTTAGCAGTTGTTTTATTTATCTTATGTAGGGGCTTGATTTATCAAGCCCACCGTTTTTATTAAATCAATGGTAAAAATGGGGCCTGGCCCCGTTTTTTTAGGTGTTTGATGTATCTTGTATAGGTGCGTGATGTATCTTTAGCAGTTGTTTTATTTATCTTGTGTAGGGGCTTGATTTATCAAGCCCACCGTTTTTATTAAATCAATTAGCTCAATAAATCAAATGCTTACTTTATCTAGAATATAGTCGATGTGGCAATCAAGAAAGAAGTAGAAAATTAATCCATCTTAGTCGTTTCGGGGGTAAGTGAATCTACATTGACCATACATTGACCAATACTTTGATTTATTTCCTTATTTTTGTTATAAAATTTATCCTATAAGGGAAGAAATGCCTC
This sequence comes from uncultured Eubacteriales bacterium, assembly GCA_964448655.1. GTDB lineage: Bacteria > Acidobacteriota > Aminicenantia > Aminicenantales > Aminicenantaceae > SOIV01. The sequence goes on along the minus strand of CAYUXD010000186.1, from coordinate 4,110 downwards.
TATATTCGATTTCTGAGATAAAAAAGAGAATTGAAGACTTTCCGAAGAAAAATTTGATTCATTTGCCCACACCCTTGCAAAAACTGGAAAATCTTTCTCAAGAACTCGGCGGGCCTGAAATCTACATAAAACGAGATGACCTGACCGGGCTCGCTTTTGGCGGAAATAAATCCCGCAAGCTGGAATTTATCATCCAGGATGTTTTAAGTAAGAAAGCGGATGCCATTATCACCTGGGCAAGCTTGCAATCAAACTGGTGCCTTCAGACTGCGGCCGCAGCCCGAAAATTTGGCATAAGGCCCATCCTTCTTCTTTTTAAAACATATGACCTTCCTGAAGAATATGACGGGAACCTTCTCCTTGATTATATCCTTGACGCAGACGTCATAATAAAGGACGCCGAAAAAGGAAAAGCGGTGAAGATGGAGGATATTCTTGAGATAGTCAAAGCAGTAGAGAAAGAAGTAAAAGAATGGGGACATACTCCTTATGTAGCTCCCATCGGTGGTTCAATGGTTGGTGGCTCGATGGAAAAGCCTCTGGGTGCTATAAGCTATGTCAACGCTTTTGTCGAGCTGCTGGAGCAGGCTGGAAAGCAGGGTCTTGAAATCAATTATGTCTTTCACTCCTCAGGCTCAGGAGGGACTCAAGGCGGCCTGGCTGTTGGTGCCAAAGCTCTAAGAGAAGATACGAAGGTTTTGGGCATCAGTATTTCTGAGGGTAAAGAATCCTACGGGAAAGAGGTTTTAACTATTGCCCAGGATACAGTAAAGGCTTTAAGCTTGGATCTTTCCATAGCAAAGGAAGATATAATCATTTTTGATGAGTATATAAAAGAAGGCTATGGAATTTTAAACAAAGAAGTTTCAGAAGCCATTCGATTTGTTGCCATCAAAGAAGGTATTTTCCTCGACCCTGTCTACACAGGAAAAGCCATGGCTGGTCTTATTGATCTTGTCAAGAAAGGCTATTTTAAAAAAGAAGATAAGATTGTTTTCTTTCATACTGGAGGCACGCCAGCTCTTTTCCCCAACAAGCAGCATCTAGTTAACTTGCTGAGAAAGTAAAAAAGATAGAAGGAGGAACAGGTGATGATGAAAATGGAAAGGCCTACGTTTAAGGATATTCTTGAAGCAAGAAGCATTATAAAAAATTACCTTTGCCGCACCCCTCTTTATTCCTACCCTCAATTGAATCAGCTTCTGGATGCTGAAGTTTATATTAAACATGAAAATCATACGCCTATCTGTGCCTTTAAAGTCAGAGGAGGAATCAACCTCATCTACCGTCTGACGCGTGAGCAAAAAGAAAGGGGAGTGGTGACTGCCTCAACCGGAAATCATGCTCTTTCCGTAGCTTATGCTTCTCGTATTTTTGGTGTTCAGGCGACGATTGTGATGCCCGAAAAGTCGAACCCGACCAAAGTAAAAGCTGTGAAGAGCTTTGGGGCAAATATTGTCTTCTTTGGGCGAATTTTCGATGAATCAAATGATTATGCGGAAAAGCTGGCGGTAGAAAGCGGTGCGCGCTTCATTCATGCAGTTAACGAGCCTTATTTAATTGCAGGAGTAGGTACTTATGCCTTGGAGATTCTCGAAGAGTGTCCTTCTCTGGATGTAATCATCGTCCCTGTAGGAGGAGGAAGTGGTGCTTCTGGGTGCTGTATTGTTAAAGAAGCAGTAAATCCCAAGGTTCAGGTTATAGCTGTTCAAGCAGAGAAAGCTCCCGCCGGCTATCTTTCCTGGAAGGCGAAGAAGATTGTCAAGGATAAAATGGAAACAGCCGCTGAAGGATTGGCCACTCAAACTGGTTTTGAACTCACCCAGGGAATCCTCCAGGATTTTTTGTCTGACTTTATTCTCGTTTCAGAAGAGGAAATGGTTCAAGCTATACTCATCTATATGGAGCTAGTAAGAAACTTGGCGGAGGAAGCAAGTTCCTCTCCTCTTGCTGCGGCTCTAAAGATAAAAGAGAGGCTGAAAGGTAAAAAGGTCGCCCTCGTTCTCACCGGAAGCAACATCTCTATGGCTAGATTAAAACAAATCCTAAAATAATATAAAAAGGGGACAGGCTACTTTTTTTTGTATGGTTTTTCTTCTGTAGGGGCTTGATTCATCAAGCCCACCGCTTTATTTGTACGATAAAATGTTTGCCTAGAAAAGGAGACAGGCCCCTTTTTTTGTCTGGCTTTTCTTCTATAGGGGCTTGATTCATCAAGCCCGCACTTATGTCTTTTATCTTATAGAGCTTTTAAGGTATTTGAGGAATTCAGCGTCGGTGGAGAGCAGCAACCAGGTCTCTTTGTCCAAGCTCGAGATGTATGTCTCCAGGGTTTTCATGAACTGGTAGAATTCTGGATCTAAGTTGTAGGCGTTAGCGTAAATTTTTGTGGCTTCAGCATCAGCTTTTCCCTTTATTTCTTGGGCTTTCCGGTAGGCTTCTGATTGGATCTTTTTCAACTCGCGCTCTTTTTCACCCCGAATTTCAGCGTTTTTTCCATCTCCTTCTGAGCGATATTTAGCGGCAATTCTCTTCCTTTCGGAAATCATGCGGTCAAACACTTTCCGCTGGACTTCTTCAACATAATTGATTCTCTTTATTTTTACATCTCTGAGCTCCACTCCGAATTCAGGCGTGATTTCCGAAGATTTTTTCAAGATGAGTTGGGCAATTTTTTCTCTACCTGTTTCTATTTCAGGAATAGCAGCAGCAATATCGAGAATAGCTAATTCTTCTGTAAGTTCGAACTCACGGTTTGAAGAACGAACGATCTCGATCAGGACATAATTAGCTACGGCATTTCTTGTCTCTCCGTCGATGATATCATCAAGCCTTGACTGGGCACCTCTCTCATCGCGCACTCTCTGGAAGAAAACAAGAGGATCGTTGATTCTCCAGCGAGCATAGGTGTCAACCCAAATGTATTTTTTGTCTTTTGTCGGAATTTGATTGGCATCTCCGTCCCATTCCAGCCAGCGCTTTTCAAAGTAGTTGGCTTTTTGGATGATGGGGGCTTTCATGTGCAATCCTGGCTTGGTTATGGCATCTCCGATAGGTTCTCCAAATTGGGTGATAATGACCTGGTTTGTTTCAGACACAACATAGAGAGTATTAAGGAGAATGATGAGAATGGCGAAAGCTACAACTATGACTATGATATTCCTTGTTGCTTTGTTCATTTCTTCACCTCCTCTCCTAAATTCAGCAAGGGCAAGATGTTCTTCTGTTTCTCATCAAAGATAATCTTTTTACCGATTTTAGGAAGAATTAAATTAATGGTTTCAAGGTACATACGCTTTCGAGTCACCAAGGGAGCTCGTACGTATTCCCTGTAAATGGCGATGAATCGATTGGCATCTCCTTTGGAATTGTTAACCCGCTCCATGGCATAACCTTCAGCACCCCTTATCGTTTGTTCTGCTTCTCCTGTCGCTTTAGGGATTTCCTGATTGTATTCTGACCAGGCTTCATTTATTTTTCTCTCTTTTTCCTGGAGAGACTCATTGACTTCGTTGAATGAAGGCTTGACTTGATCAGGAGGGTTGACATCCTGGAAGATAAGCTGGTTGACCTCAATTCCAATTTCATAGAGGTCGCATAGCTTTTGGAGTTCTTCTTTTGCTTCGTTTGCTATTCTTGCCCTGCCGACTGTGATTACTTCGTCTACTGAATTGTCGCCAATAACCCTTCTCACTACAGCTTCATTCATGTAGCGAAAAGTACTGTCTGCATCCCTTATTTTGAACAGATAGTTGTAGGGATTTTTAATTTTGTACTGGACGATCCATTCAACTACCGCCACGTTCAGGTCACCTGTGAGCATCATCGCTTCTTTCTGTGATTCAGTTGTCACTCTGTATTCTGTCCTTATTCCCGGTCTTGTGGTTCGGAAACCAAACTCCTTTTTTAGCTGCCTTTGAACAGGTACTTTGATCAGTTTTTCAATCCCCAAGGGAAACTTAAAGTGAAGACCCGGGTCTGTAGTCCTGACAAATTTGCCAAATCGGAGGATAACTCCTATTTCTTCTGGGCTTATCTGGTAAATAGAGCCCACGAGAAGGATGAGGGCGACAACTGCTACGACAATTAATTTGATGACTCCTGGCTTAA
>CAYUXD010000185.1:0-5389 GCA_964448655.1 uncultured Eubacteriales bacterium | reverse complement strand
GACATTCTTAACTTGTGGACAGAACAACAGAAAAAGGGGCCTGTCCCCTTTTTCTTACGCGGCCGCCGAGAAGAGCGAATGGAGAATGGCGTTAAAAATCTGAAGGGGAGCGAAACTATTTGCCAAAACCTTTTCTAATAACGGAATCGGAAATGGTTGAAGTCTTAATCCATGACATTGACTTTTTGATGTAGAGAAATAAAATAACTTATTCTATAATAGAAAAACAAGAAGATACGAGCTGGAGAAAATCATGGCAGACGGTGAGAAGATAAAAGATACTTTAAACCTCCCGCAGACGTCTTTTTCTATGAAGGCAAAGCTCTCGCAAAAAGAGCCTGAAATTATTAAAAAGTGGGAGGAAACGAATCTCTACCAGAAAATTCAGAAGAAGAGAGAGAAGAGCCCCTCGTTTGTTCTGCATGACGGTCCTCCCTATGCCAACGGGAGTATCCATCTGGGAACTGCCCTGAACAAGATTTTAAAGGATTTTATCGTCAAGACAAAAACCATGCAGGGCTACAGGTCTCCCTATTTACCTGGGTGGGATTGCCACGGTCTTCCTATTGAAATCAAAGTGGACCAGCTCTTAGGAAAAAAGAAGAGAGGACTTTCTATCATAAAAATCAGGGAAGAGTGTAAAAAGTATGCACTTAAGTACGTAGATATTCAAAGGAATCAATTCAAAAGGTTGGGAGTTCTTGGCGAATGGGAAAAGCCTTATCTAACCATGGACTACGAGTATGAAGGGGAGGTCCTTCGTCATCTGGCTGCCTTTTTTGCTTCAGGGAATGTTTATAAAGGGAAGAGACCTGTTCACTGGTGTCCCCACTGCCAGACAGCACTGGCTGAAGCTGAAATAGAGTATAAAGACCGCAAGTCTCCTTCTATCTATGTAAAATTTCCTATGATTTCGGATCTTTCCAAAAAATTCCCTGCGCTAAAGACGAAAAAAATCTCCGTCCTGATCTGGACCACAACTCCCTGGACTTTGCCTGCTAATTTGGCCATAGCCTTTCATCCGAATTATGAATATGCAGCTTTCCAAACCGACGGAGAAGTCTATATTGCAGCCAAACGGTTGGTTCCTGTTCTTGCTGAAGAGTTAGGGTTCAAAAAGACTAAGGTTCTTGCTGCTTTTCTCGGAAAAGAGATGGAGGGTCTTAAAGCTCGTCATCCCTCCATAGATAGAGAGTCTGTTTTTGTTTTGGCTGATTATGTAACTCTTGACCAGGGTACAGGCTGTGTTCATACTGCTCCCGGCCACGGTCATGAAGATTATCTAACAGGAATAGCCTATGGTCTTGATATCTATACTCCTGTGGATAGCGAAGGAAAGTTTATTTCCCAGGTCGAAAAATATGGCGAGATGAATGTTTTTGATGCCAATGAATCTATTACTGAGGATATGAAAAGAGACGGTACTCTTTTGAAAGAAGATGAGATTGTCCATTCCTATCCCCATTGCTGGCGGTGCAAGAATCCTGTAATTTTCCGAGCAACGGCACAGTGGTTCATCTCCATGGATAAAAATGATTTGAGGGAAAAGGCGATGAAGGAGATTAAGAAGGTTCGCTGGATTCCGCCCTGGGGAGAAGAGAGAATTGCTAACATGGTGAAAGCTCGGCCCGACTGGTGTATTTCCCGGCAGCGATCCTGGGGTGTCCCGATTCCGGCTTTTTACTGCCATGATTGTGGACACATTTTAGCTGATGAGCAAATAGCTCTCAGGGTTGCAGACATTTTTTCGAAAAATGGTTCTGACTCTTGGTTCACAAAAAAAGCAGATGAGCTTCTTCCTCCAAATTCAAAATGTGCTCAATGCGGTTCAACAAAATTCAATAAGGAAGAAAACATACTTGATGTTTGGTTTGAATCTGGAACAAGCCACAATGTTTTGGGAAAAAGGGATGATCTGCCGTGGCCAGCGGACGTCTATGTGGAAGGCCATGACCAATACAGAGGTTGGTTCAACAGCTCTCTTTTCGTAGGACTTGCTGCAAAAAAAGCTTCGCCTTACAAGTCAGTCATAACCCATGGCTTTGTCCTTGATGAGCAGGGAAGGGGAATGTCCAAATCCCTCGGAAATTTCATCGATCCTGAAGAAGTCATCTCTAAAAACGGAGCCGAAATCTTGAGGCTTTGGGTAGCAATGCTCAATTACAAAGAAGATGCGCGTTTCGGACAAGAGACCTTGCAGAGGCTTGTTGAAGCTTACCGCAAGATCAGAAATACGTGGAGATTTATCCTGGGGAATATTTATGACTTCTCTCCAGATGAAGAGAATGTCACTGCTCAAGAGATGGAGTTTCTGGATAGATGGATACTGGAAAAATGTTTCAAAACAGGGAAAAGGATCCTTAAAGCCTACGAGAATTATGAGTATCATATTGTCTTTCATACTATCTACAATTTCTTCACTGTAGAGTTGAGTTCTTTTTACTTGGATGTAATCAAGGATAGACTCTATTGTTCCGGTAAAAAATCACAGCTTCGAAGATCAGCTCAAACAGCTCTCTTTAATCTGCTTAGATCCACGCTTGTGTTGATGGCTCCGATTTTGCCTTTTACAGCTGAAGAAGTATGGGAAACTATGTCTGCCTTTAACGGAAAAGAAGAGTCCATTCATTTAGAGGACTTTCCCTTATTCAAGGAGAAGTGGCTCGATGATGATTTGTTTGAAGAAGGAGAGAGTCTGTTACTCGTTAGGGACAAAGTCCTAAAAGAGCTTGAGGTAGCAAGGGAAGAAGATCTCATCGGGAATTCTCTGGAGGCAAAGGTGGCCCTAAAGGTTCCCTCTTCTCAACAGGAGCTTTTAAAAAAGTACGAAAAGGAGCTATCCTCATTTTTTATTGTTTCTGCTGTGGAGCTTAAATCGCAATCTGGCGAAGAGTTAGAGGCAGAGATCTCCAAGGCTCCAGGGGCAAAATGCCAGAGATGCTGGAATTTTTCTCCATATGTGGGAAAGAGCTCCGAATATCCCCACTTCTGTAAGCGTTGCCAAGAAGTGGTCAAGAACATGAATTCATGAACCGCAGAATATTCTATTTTTTGTTCATTCTCATCCTGCTCTCTGCTGACCAGCTGACTAAGGCGATCGTAGCCCAAAAGATACCTTTTTTGAACAGTAAAAGCATTATCCCCGGTTTTTTAAATCTCACCCATATAAGAAACAGAGGGGCAATCTTTGGTTTTTTTTCCCAACCAGGAAGCCAGCTTCTGTACATAATCCTCACGCTGGCCTCTCTGGCAGCTTTGGTTTTTGTTGTTTATTATTTTTTCAAAACACCGACTTCAGAGAGGCTAATGATAATTTCGTTATCTCTTATCCTGGCAGGGGCTCTGGGTAATATGATAGATAGAATCTTCAGGGGATACGTGATAGATTTCATGGATTTCTACGTAAAAAAATGGCACTGGCCGTCCTTTAACATTGCTGATACCAGCATAACCATTGGTGCTTTTTTTATTATTCTTATATTCTTTTTTAGAAAAGGGCTAAAATGTTCCCCATCATCTTAAAGATAGGTCCGATAATCATTCATACCTATGGGCTTATGATGGCAGTGGGAGTGGCTTTTGCCTTGTGGTTTCTATTTATCCAGGCCAAGAAATATGACCTTCCCAGCTCGAAAATCATTGATATGGCTTTCTACACAATCATTATTTCTTTAATCGGGGCCAAACTTATTCTTCTTGTCGGAAATTTCTCCTATTATATGCGTTACTGGAAGGAGCTTCTAAGCTTGGCACGATCAGGAGGTGTTTTTCAGGGCGGACTCACTTTTGGAATTATTTTTGCTCTCTGGTATTTTCGGAAACACAAAATTCCCACCTGGAAAGCAGCGGATATTGTCGCGGCAGCTTTAGCTTTGGGGCATGGATTTGGCCGAATCGGCTGTTTCAGCGCAGGATGCTGTTTCGGAAGGGAAAGTTCTATGCCTTGGGCTGTGATTTTTAAGAGTGAGTACGCCCATAATTTAACAGGCATTCCTCTCGGAATTCCTCTTCATCCGACTCAGCTTTATGAATCTGCTTTGAATTTTCTGAACTTTTTTATATTGTTTCTTATCCTGAAGAAGAAAAGATTTGATGGGCAGGTCTTTTCCTTCTATATCATAAATTATTCCATAATCAGGTACTTTGTTGAATTTTTTCGGGGGGATCATCCTAGTAAAGCTTTCCTTATTCGCAATCCCTCTCCCTACCTCAGCCTTTCTGTTCCCCAGCTTTTTTGTATTATAGGCTTGATTGCCGGAGTGGCTCTGCTTCTCATCCTGAGAAAAAGGAAAAGTGCCTAAAAGAGAATTCCTGACTACTCCCTTGTCCGGATTAAATCAAAGGTTGGATGTCTTTCTATCAGAGAGAATCAATGAGCTGACACGATCTCAGATTCAAAGATTCATCGAGGAGAGAAGAGTCAAGGTCGACGGGATTGCCAGAAAGTCAAGCTATAAGCTGAAATCTGGTGAGAAAGTAGAAGTAGAGTATGAACTTGCGACGCCTCAAGAGATTCAACCCGAAAACATCCCTATTGATGTGCTTTACAGCGATGATCACCTAGCAATTATTGATAAGCCTTCAGGGATGGTCGTTCACCCCGGAGCGGGGAAGAGGCATCATACTCTTATCAATACTTTGCTTTACCGTTTTCCGGATCTCAAGGGAGTTGGCCCAGAAGAGAGGCCGGGAATTGTTCATCGTTTGGATAAGGAAACATCAGGATTGATGGTTGTCGCCAGAAGCCTAAAAGCTTATGAGCTGCTGCAGCAGCAATTCAAAAAGAGGGAAGTAAAAAAGACCTATCTGGGTCTTGTCCGGGGGAGAATGCCCGCAAAAAAGGGAAAAATAAGCTGGTCTATAGGACGCCACGTAAAGCATGGAGAGAGGATTTCGGTGAAGACCAAAAAGCCAAGGGAGGCCGAGACTTACTATTCCGTCCAGAAAGAATATGAGGAATTTTCGCTTCTGGAAATAAAACCTATCACAGGAAGGACTCATCAGATAAGAGTCCACATGGCTGCCTCTGGCCATCCTGTGGCAGGTGATGCCCGTTATGGACGTCGAAAGTCAAAGCCAGGCTGGCCACGTCTTTTCCTTCATGCCTCTTGTCTTTCGTTTATACACCCTGAGACACAAGAGAGGGTTGAATTTTCTTCACCCTTGCCGCAAGATTTAAAAAGCTTTTTAGATAAGCTGGAAGAAAAAAAGAAAAAAAAAGAAAAAAAGGGGACAGGCTACTTTTTAGTTTAAAACGTAGACTGGATAATAGGTGTTAATAGTATTAAAAGGCGGATTGGCTATTTTTTAGTTATTGACAAGGAGAAAAGGGGAAAGGCTACTTCTAAGTTGTAGGGGCTTGATTTATCTGTAGGGGTTTGATTCATCA
>CAYUXD010000184.1:0-5425 GCA_964448655.1 uncultured Eubacteriales bacterium | reverse complement strand
TGGTCAAAGATTGCCTGTAAGGCATTTGTAAGAAAATTTGCTTTCCGTGCCCATGTTTCTTCACATTTGACTCTTTTTTCATTAATTGTTATTCTTTGGCTCAGTATTAGGAAGGGACAAAAGGCATGAAATGTCCTAAATGTCAACATGAAAATCCCCAGGATACCGCCTACTGCGGTAAATGCGGGACCAAATTTCCCTTCTCAAAAGAAGTTGCCGTGCCTACCGAAACCCTGGAGACACCCAAAGAGGAATTGACTACAGGCACTACCTTTGCGGACAGATACCAGATTATTGAAGAGCTGGGGAAAGGCGGCATGGGTAATGTCTATAAAGTGCTGGATACAAAGATAAAAGAGAAAATAGCCCTTAAGCTTCTCAAGCCAGAAATTGCTTCTGATAAAAAGACAATAGAACGGTTCAGCAACGAGCTTAAATTTTCCCGGAAGATCCGGCATGAAAACGTGTGCCAGATGTTCGACCTCAACGAGGAAAAAGGAATGCATTATATCACCATGGAATATGTTCATGGAGAAGACCTGAAAAGGCTGATCAGGAAGATGGGGCAGATGAGCGCAGGACAGGCTATTTCCTTGGCCAAGCAGGTATGCGCGGGATTGACCGAAGCGCATAAACTGGGAGTTGTGCATCGTGATCTAAAGCCGCAGAACATCATGGTTGATGAGGAAGGCAAACCCCGGATCATGGATTTTGGGATAGCCCGCTCTTTGAAGGGCAAAGGGATGACAGGTGCTGGCGTGATGATCGGAACGCCTGAATACATGTCTCCTGAGCAGGTGGAGGGGAAAGATGTGGACCAGCGTTCTGATATTTATTCGCTGGGAGTTATCCTTTATGAAATGGTGACGGGAAGAGTACCTTTTGAAGGAGATACGCCTTTCACTATCGGGGTTAAACAAAAGAGCGAGATACCCAAAGAACCCGGAGAATTAAACTCGCAGGTGCCTTCAGACCTCAGCAAGGTGATAATGAAATGCCTGGAAAAGGATAAAGAGAAGCGGTATCAGAGTGCTGGTGAAGTGCGCTCGGAACTGGCCGCATTAGAGGAAGGAATTCCCACTACAGAGAGAATTATTCCCAAACGAAAGCCCATAACTTCGAGAGAAATAACCGTAACCTTTGGCGTAAAGAAGCTCTTGACCCCAGCTCTGGTCGTTATTGCTCTCATAATTGCCGCAGTTGTTATCTGGCAGCTCCTCCCGCAGAAGGAAGCTGTCGTTGCCCCCAAAGTTGAAAACTCAATAGCGGTTATAAGCTTTGAAAATCAGACAGGGGATAAAGCCTATGACTACCTGCAAAAGGCCATTCCTAACCTTTTAATCACCAGCCTGGAGCAGACAGGGGAGCTTTATGTGGTCACCTGGGAAAGGATGAGTGATCTTCTGGAGCAGATGGGAAAGAAGGATGTAGAGACCATCAACAGGAACTTAGGATTTCAACTGTGCCGCAGGGAAGGAGTAGAAGCTATTGTCGTGGGCAGTTTCATCAAAGCCGAGAATATGTTTGCTACAGATGTAAAAGTTCTGGATGTGGAGACCAAGAAGACGCTCAAGAGTGCCAGCTCAAAAGGAATAGGGGTCGACAGCATTTTAAACACACAGATTGACGAGCTGAGCAAGGAGATAACTGAAGGTATAGGCCTGGCCAGGGAAAGAATTGAACCTGCCCAAGCGGGGATAACCGATGTGACAACCAGTTCAATGGAAGCCTACAAATATTTTATGCAGGGAGTGGAGAACACGCGCAAATTCTATTATGAAGATGCAGTAGGCTCCTTCGAGAAAGCTGTTGAGCTTGACCCGAGCTTTGCTTTCGCCTACGGCTACCTTGCTCTTTCCTACGGTTGGTTAGGTAATATCGGAGCGAGAGACGAGGCTATTAAAAAAGCCAAAGCCTTATCCATGAAAGCAACAGATAAGGAGAGGTTCTATATTGATGCAACTTATGCCTGGTATATAGAAAGAGACCGAGAAAAAAGGCTCCGCATCATTCAACAGGCAGCACAGAAATATCCCAAAGAAAAAGATTTTCATGGTTGGCTGGGTATTATGTACCGGTCTGATGGAAAATATGACAAAGCCTTGGAAGAAGACCTTAAAGCACTGGAGCTGGACCCGAATTATGGAGAAGTCCATAATGAGCTCGGCTATTTGTACGCCGATCTGAGGGATTTTGAAAAATCAATAGAGCATTTAAAAAAGTATGTGTCTCTGAATCCTGGAGACGCTAACCCCTTAGATTCCCTGGCTGAAGCCTATTTTCTGATGGGAAGGCTTGATGAGGCCATTGCCAAATACAAAGAAGCGTTGGAAGTTAAACCCGATTTTTCTGAAGTTTCCCTTAAAATTGGATACATCTATGCTTTAAAAGAAGACTATCCTGAGGCGATGAAATGGGTTGATAAAGAAATTGCCATTGCTACCTCTCCAGGAGTTAAACGGGAGGGATATTTGTATAAAGGATTTTATCACTTCTGGCTCGGCAGCTTGGGGAAGTCTCTTATAGATCTTCAGCAAGCCGAAGAACTGGCCGAAGCTGCAGGGAGTGTTGATACTGGAAAAGCCTATGGAGAATTATTTAAAGCTTGGATTTATTATGACCGGGGAGAGTTTGAGCTCAGCCGGCAGCATAATGAAAACTGGCTCGATGTTTTTATAAAATATTACCCGGAATATGCATCATCTAATAAAAATTACTACAGCTTGCTTCTGGGCTTAATTGACTTGGGAGAAGGGCGGGTAGTTTCGGCCAAGGCCAGGCTGGCTGAAATGAACTCCTTATTTCCGGAGCTACGCCCAAGCAGTAAAGAAGGAGCAACATTCGATATCAATTTCCTCCAAGCTGAGATACTGCTCGCTGAAGGCTCGTACGAGAAGGCTGTTTCAGTTTTCGAAAAAGCCTCACCTACCAGTCCACCTTTTCTTCAATACACTGGACAGATAATTGGCTATAACACACCTTTTCTTAAGGATGTACTAGCCAGGGCTTATCAACAGAAGGGAGATTTAGACAAGGCCATCACTGAATATGAGCGGTTGATTACCTTTGACCCAAATACTAAGGGACGATGTTTGATTCATCCCAAGTATCATTTCAGGTTGGCCAGGTTGTATGAGGAGAAAGGCTGGAAAGGCAAAGCTATCGACCAGTATCAGAAGTTTCTTGACCTCTGGAAAGACGCTGATCCTGGTATGGCAGAGGTTGAGGAGGCAAAGAACCGGCTCGCTGCCCTCAAGTAACACCGGCAGAGGCTATCTTTCCTGACACCAAAATTATTCATGTCTGAATTATTAGCCGACCGCAGAAATTTAAAACAAGAAGGATGATAAATTCAATGGAGGAAAGGTGATTTGATATGGATTCGGTCCTTTTTGAGGATAGCCTAAAATATGACCTATGGATTAAGGCTGCGCTTGTTTTTCCAATTATTTTACGACTAGCTCTGGGTTTTTTGTTTTATATCGATGCCCATTACTCAGATGTGATTCCCAGTGAGCCCGAACCCGAATCAAGTTTCGGAGCCATCATTCTCTTCGCCTCGGTACCTTTTGTTTTAGTCGTTTATTGGCTGCTTCTACCAAGAAGAATTTATGTTCTACAAGACAGGATTAAGATAAAACTAGGCCAATTTTATCTGAATGTTTCTTTTGATAACATCGAATCAGTGAAGCCTGCTAGGGGAATAATAGTTTTTAGCAGCTTTAGTTCTATAACCTCTTTCAGCACCCAGATAGAAATCATCAGGAAGAAAGGACTGAACTGGAGAGTTTCACCAAGCAAGCGTGATCAGTTCCTTGAATATGTGAATAGAGCAATATCCGATTGGAAGAGAACTCGCGGCGAATAATATTCGGAAAACAAGAGTAAGGAACCTTTTTTTGTCATGGAAATGGAAACGCGCACTTCAGTCTAAATTACCTTGAGTTGCTCTATCCTAAAGGGATATATTTCCATATAGGTCTATAATACAAGCTGTATCTCTCTTTTTGCTTATTATTCTGCGTCAAGAAGATTTTATGAATTTGTAACGATTTTTAAGTATGTTACGTTAGAATATTAAAAAAGAGTCTATTTGAAAGGAGCCGAAATGAAGAAACTATTAAGCATGAAGAAGCTATTAAGATTGATCGGTTATGTCGCCATTATTATGTCATTCTCTTTTTCAATTACTTATGCGCAAAAGGTTGAGACTATTGATGGCGTTCGTGTTGTCCACAACGGGAAGACCGGTAAGTGGGGTAAGAATCCTAACGTCTCCTTAGAGCTAGTTAGAACGATCGGAGCCGGAGAAGCTGAAGATGATAATTTCGCCTTTTATTTACCTGCGGATATTGCCTTAGACAGCCAGGGCAATGTGTATATCCTGGATTCCGGCAACCACCGAATTCAAAAATTCACTCCTGACGGCCAGTATATCACCACCATCGGCAACAAAGGCCAGGGCCCTGCTGAGTTCATTTATCCTTTGTCGTTAGATGTAGATTCCAGAGGATATTTGCATATATCTGACCCGGGAAATCAAAGAGTCCAGGTCTTAAAACCAGATGGAAAAGATTATAAAACCATATCCTTTGCCAAGGATCCTGCCGGCGTCTTACGAGTTGCCGAGTCTGGCCTTATGATTATGGGGAGAGGAGCTGGTTTCTTCAGTTTATCGATGGCGGAATTCGAAGAAAATAAAGAACTTCCTAAAATTATCAGGGTGTTAAATCCAGACGGCAATTTAGCCAGGGACTTCGGCGAACAACGGGATTATAAAGATTTCCTCATAAACAGGGTGGGGAACCGGTTTCATTTTACAATTGACAAAGACAAAAATACGTATGTTGCCTTTGATTGCCAAAACCGCATAGAGAAATATTCACCTGATGGAAAAACTTTATGGAAAGCAGATCGAGAGCTAAACTACAGCACAGACCCTCCTAAGACTAAGTCGGACATCAAAAGAGAAGGGGGAATGGTTTCACTGCGGGAACCACAAATGAACCGTTGCTCCAATGGAATAGCGGTTGATAATAAAGGAAGAATCTGGGTTGTTAGCTTGAAAAGGCAGATAAAAGATGAGGAGAGTGTAAATATAGGCGTTCGGGTGGCAAGGGACGCAAGCGGCGCGAGGTCAATGGGCATGTCCGTCGGCGGGAACACAGACGTTAGAGAAACAGATATGTATCAGCTGGAAGTATATGCCCCTGACGGCATTCTGCTCGGAAAACTGCCCCTGAGTCAATTTGTGGATGATATTCGAATCATAAATAATAGGTTATTCCTGTTGGATAGAATGCGTGGCATGCAGTATTATGAGTACAAAATCATCGAAAATTAGAAAAAGGGGACAGGCTACTTTTTCCCTGTCCTTTTCATCCATAGAAAAACGGAACAGGCTACTTTTTCCCAGACTGCTTTT
>CAYUXD010000183.1:0-5428 GCA_964448655.1 uncultured Eubacteriales bacterium | reverse complement strand
TTCCTGGTATGCGGATCAGAACCTCAAGATCTCCCCGCTCAATGTTGCCGGCAGGCACATCGACATTCTCCGATCTTATTTTTGCGAGTATATAGTCAAGGGGAAGGCCGATCGCCTTAATTTTATCAGCGTAAAGATTGACTTGTATTTCCCTTTGAAGGCCTCCCCAGATATCAACAGAAGCAACTCCAGGCACGCGCTCTATACGGTACTTGATTTGGTCATCGAGGATGCGGCGCATTTGGACAGGGTCCAATTCACTCGAGGCACCGAGGATAAGAATGGGAAAGCTCGCCGGGTCAAACTTGCGCAAGCTTGGCCTGTCTGCATCTTCCGGAAGACGCGGGATTACGCGGTCTAGGCGGTCCCGAATATCAGTTGCTGCATCATCCAAATCCGTGCCCCAGTCAAAAGTAACGCGGACAGTGCTGCTGCCTTCTGATGAACTCGAATAGATACTTTCTACGCCAGGCACAGCACTCAATGCTGCTTCAATAGGACGCGATATTAACTCCTCGATTTCTTCAGGGCTTGCATTTTCGTAAGAAGTTTGAATGCTGAGGGTTGGATAGGTGATATCCGGCATCAAGTCAACGGGCAGGCGGCTGAGGGAAACAGCACCCAGAATTATCACAATCAGGATTATCATGACTGTAAAAATAGGGTGGTTTACTGAAAATTCAGATAGCTTCATCTTTTTTCTCCTTGTCGGTTCTGATCACTCTTGTCTGGAGATTTAGAATCAGGCTTATCTGTAGCGGAAGTTTCCTGCCAGTTGGGAGGCAGGATGATTGGACTCCTGTTCCCAAGAAGATGCTGCCCCAGTGTTACCACAAATCCTGAGAGAGAGGCTGGCTCGACAACCTCAGCCCATTCACCGCTGACAATGCCAAGACTGACAGGAACGAATTGGGCAATCTTATTCTGAGTGTCTGCCAGGAAAATGCCTTGTTGATTTTCACGTTTTACCACTGCATTCACCGGGACAACTGTCGCATTGTTTTGTGTGACAAATTCAATTTGGGTGTTGATAAACATGCCAGGCTTAAGAAGTTCGCCTGGATTGGGGATTTCGATCTCAACCCTTGCCTCACGCGAAGTTTCCTTTAGCAAGGGTGCTATGCGTGCAATCTTTCCGCTAAATGTTTTTTCAGGAAACGCTTTGCTGGACACAACCGCGTTTTGACCTGTCTTAATGCGGAAGTAGTCTCTATCAGTCACATGGATGGCAGCGATTATCGGCTGGATCTCGAGGATTGAGAGGATAGGGGCATTGGGCGTAAGCATAGCTCCCTGATCAACAAAACGTTCTCCGACGACCCTATGCTCGTAGCTGCTTTCCCACGATGCCCTGATTTGTGTGTATGATAAACGAACCTGCGCTCCCTTCAGGCCTGCTTCCGTATGAGCAACCTGGGCAACGGCAACCTTGGATTTTGCGTCTTGGGCCTCGTAAGTGGCCTGAGAGGTATCGAGTTCTAAATCAGACGCTATTCCTTTTTTGTGAAGCGTCTGCGCTCTATCGAGTCCCCTTTTTGCAATTTCTAATGAGCTGCGAGCTTCTTCAAGGTTAGCCTGGGCTACCTGTAGGTTTGCCTGAGCCTGGGCAACCTGTTGGGCGTACTCCTTATCATCGAGAACCGCAATCAACTGACCACGTTCTACCCAGTCTCCGATATTGACCATGAGCTTCTCCAGGCGACCGGAGATCTTAGGCGCGACCACGAACTGCGACTTGGGAAAAAGAGTTCCTGTAAATAGTCCCACATCACGGATTGTAGTCCTCTGGACAGCCGCTATTTCAACAGCCACCGGGACTTGCATCTGCCTCATTCCGGGTTCCTTCGAAGACTTTGAAATTCTTTGATAGACTTGCCAGCTGATAATGCCAAACGCGACCACAGCAATTAATATCCAGAGGTATTTTTTTTTCATGCTATTTCTCCTTTCTTGTAGATAGCTCTGTGTCCTGTTTAAGCTGGAGCATGTGCGTTCTCCTGGTACTGTGTTGGAGCATTTGGATAATTATAGCTTGTTCAACAAATAGAATATAGAAACTGCTTAAAAGAAGCATCATGATAAATCCCTGGCTCCAGATCTGTACTTCTACCGATTGACTTCTTCTATTTTTCAATTTTTTCTATTAAAAAACGTATCTTAAACGATACTCATTCTCCAAGTATTTCAGAAAATTTTATATTTTTAACTTTAAGACTTACTCCCATGGCTCTGTTCAGACGGGCTAAAGAGAGGTTGTAATCAACCATAGCCTTAAGCTCATTTGTCTGGGTGGTGGCCAAATCTGTTTGGTATTGAAGGACAAAGAAAGGTGTTGTGATGCCAACCTTTAGTTTTTCTTCCTCAGCTTCGAGTGTTTTCTCAGCCAGTTCCCTGGCAACTTTGTAGGCCTGAACTCTTTTATAATCTGTCTGCACCGCTCTCACCGCATTCTTTATCTCAAGAAAAATTTGCTGTTCCTGGTTCTTAAGCCGCAGCTTTGCCTGATCCAGGTTGACTCTCGCCTGGGCGTAGTCTGCACGGGAGAGGAAGGTGTTTAATGGTATATCGAGCTTGATTGCTGCAGACCAGTTGTTGTATCTGAAATTAAAGGCGTCTTTCAAGGCATCAGATGGATTGCCTGGAACCGTCCCAATTATAACACCCGAGAAAGCATTATCGTCAAGATACAAAATCTGGTTTCCTGTTATGCCAGGGCTCCAGTAGGATGCATTTAGACTTAAATTCGGAAGAAGTTGATTCCTGCTATAGCTCAAATTTAATTCTTTATTCTTCAAGTCTATTCTTGTTGAGTTCAAATCTGGACGGTTCTCCATGGCAGTCAGAAGGGCCTCATCGAGAGTCACTTCCTTTTTTTCGTACGCTGGCTTATCCAGAGGGATTATTGTTGCTAACTCAACTCCTTCTTCTCCTGCAGCGAGGTTGATGATTGTTTTTAAACGATCCTCGCTATCTTTAAGTACGGCCTCAGCTTGCAGGATGTCTGCTTCCCTGGTAGCCACTGCGGACTGAGCGCTTAAGATTTCTATGGGTGCTAAAGTTCCCACTTCGACGGCCCTCTTGTTTTTTTCCAGAAGGTCTTGAGCTAATTTTAAAGACTGTTTCCTCACCTCGAGGTTTTCGATGCTGTGGACCAAATTCCAGTAAGCCTCCTCCACACTGTAAATCGTTTCCTGAAGCACTCTTTTGAGCTGACTTTCTGATATATCCTGGTTGTTCCTGGCGATGATGATTTCTCTACGGTTTACCTTAAAGCCAAAATTTTTGAGGAGGGGCTGGCTGAAATTAAAAGTTAATGTACTTCCGTAGCGCGGATTAATAGTCTGGAAACTTCTGCTCGTATCAGTCTTGTAACCTTCGAGAGAAATAGAAAAACTGCCGCCTGTAGGAATGAGTTGTGAGATCTGTGCTGAATAGTTGTCGGTTACAGTTGAGACCTCTTCAGAGGCATCGAGAAATGAATAAGAGGCTGTATTAGTATCTCTTCTATCCAGGCCGAATGAAAGACTGGGTATGAATTTTTCCTGGGCCTTAGATACAGAAATATCAGCAAGTTCTGGATTCAAGACCTCAATGGCAACATCGAGGTTGTTCTCCATGGCTTTCAGGATGCAGTCTTCAAGCGATAAGGAGAGAGTCTTTTCTTTTTGTTGGGCCAAAGATGATGCAGCCAAAAATAAAGTCAGAAATACAAAAATTCCTAGGGTTCGCTTCAACATTTCAATCCTCCTTGATTTGAATTAATAAAAAGCAGGACAAGCTAAAAAAGCTAGAAAAGCGAGGCAAGCTAGAAATGCGAGAAAAGCCAAATTTCGATTTCAATTTTCTGCCTGTCATGTCCGCTTGGTTTTTTTACTTGATCTTTTTTGTTTGCTCCGATTAAAATATGCTAATTTTTTCTCCTGTCTATGATTCTTTTTTTACTCATATCTTAATGCTTCAATCGGGTCCAATTTAGAGGCCTTGCGGGCAGGGTAGAAACCAAAAAATACTCCTATTGAGCCTGCAAACAGGAAGGCAAGGACAATTGATCCCATTGAAACAAGCGTTTGCAACTCTGTAAAGCGCGAGATCAGTTTAGAACCGACAAAACCCAGGCCAATTCCCAATAAGCCTCCAAATATGCTTAAGACAATGGCTTCCGCCAGGAATTGAAGCAGAATATCTTTTTCTCGGGCACCGACGGACATTCTTATGCCGATTTCTCGTATTCGCTCGGTTACAGAGACAAGCATGATGTTCATAATCCCTATTCCTCCCACAAGCAGGGAGACAGAAGCAATCGCTCCGAGAAGAATAGTCATTATCTCTCTTGATTCTGCAGCTCCTTCGGCAATTTCCGACATATCTCTTACTTGAAAATCATCCTCTGCTCCCGGAGCAATTTTGTGTCGAGTCCGGAGGATTTTTTCGATTTGCTCAGTTGCTTCTGCTGTTTTGGCCGCGCTAACGGCTGAAATATCTATTGACTGAATTCTATCTATGCTTCCGATGAGTCTTTTTTGGGCTGTAGTATAGGGAATACTGATCATGTCATCTCTGTTAAACCATCCGCCTGATTCTCCTCTCGGTTTTAAGACTCCGATCACTCTGAAGGGGATTTTCTTAATTCTTATGATTTGCCCGATGGGGTCTTCTCCTTCAAAGAGATTTTCGTTCACCTCATTTCCCAGGACACAGACTTTTTGTCCTGACCGGACCATGTACTCATCAAAGAAAATTCCCTTGTCGACCTCCCAGTTTCTTATTTCCGGATATTTATCTCCGACACCGTAGACAGAGGTATTCCAGTTCTTATTGCCGTAAATGACCTGGGCTCTTGTTGATACCGAAGGAGAAACATATTTTACAGCATCCGCTTTTTCTGCAATGGCTTTGGCATCCTCAGGAGTAAGATTTTGGTATGTTCCTTCGCCGCCACGCACGCCGCGAAAGGAACGACTTCCAGGGCGGACAAAAAGAAGGTTTGTTCCCATTGACTCGAAACGTTTTTCAACTTCTCTTTTAGCTCCCTGCCCGATGCTTATGGTGGCAATCACAGCCCCAACACCGATGATTATGCCCAGGGCTGTGAGAAAAGAGCGCATTTTATTCCGGCTCAAAGCCCTTAAAGAAATACGAATTGTCCTCAAAATGTTCATTTTTTCATTCCTTCATTTTGATGGCCGTTTTAAAACAAGAGCTTTAGGCATTCTCTTCTTTTTTTATGATCTGGCCATCCCTGAGATGCATTCTTCGGCGGGCAATCTGGGCTAGTTCCGGCGCGTGCGTGACCAAAATAATCGTTATATTTTTTTCCTGATTAAGCCTTTTAAAGATATCCATTATTTCCTTCCCTGTTTTTGTATCCAAGTTTCCAGTTGGTTCATCGGCAAGAAGAATCAGTGGGTCTTTTACGATAGCCCTGGCA
>CAYUXD010000182.1:0-5432 GCA_964448655.1 uncultured Eubacteriales bacterium | reverse complement strand
TCTCTCCTGGCTGCCAGCGTTCTTTCCTAACTTTCATCTTCCATTGAGGATCAGGAACCAATCCTATTTTTTCTCCGGGCAAATCAATACCAGTTCTTGCCCCAAATCCAAGCATTTTTGCATAGCGAGAAATCTCTTCGATGCCCATTCTCTTTCCCACTTGATAATGATATATGTTACATGAATACCGGATTGCTTGAATAAGGTTCATTTCTCCATGGCCTTCTTCAGCCCAGCAGGCGAAGGACTCGTTATAAATTTCAATCTTACCTTTACACGTAAAAACCGTCTCTTTATCCACGATACCCAAATCAAGAGCTCCTAAATCTATTACAAGCTTGAATATTGAACCAGGAGCGTACTGGCCTCGAACAGCTCGATTCTCCAGGGGGAACTCGGGACTGTTGACCAAATCAACCCATTCTTTAGAGGTAAAGCGGTTAATAAATTTATTGGGATCAAAAGTAGGATAGCTGGCCAAGGCAAGTATTTCACCGGTCCGGGGGTCCATCATAACAACAGCCCCTTCTCTTCCTTTCAATAACTCTTCAGCCTTCTCCTGAAGAGCATAATCTAAAGTAAGTATAAGATTCTGACCTTTTTCTGGATCACGTTTTGCTATCTCCCCTTTGCTCCTGCCCACGCTGTCAACAATTTCTAACGCTTTCCCATCTGTTCCGACTAGGGTGGCTTCATATACTTTTTCAACTCCAGTTTTTCCTATAAGATCTCCCAAGCGCCTCTGTTGGTAGAGACCATTTTTTATCTCTTCCCCTGACAACTCCTGTATATACCCAAGGGCATGAGCTGCAAGACTCCCAAAAGGGTAAAACCTTTTTGGCTCTGCTTGGAGAAATAATTCGGGAAATTCTAATTTTCTGGCCTCGATCACAGCAACCTCTTCAAAAGATAAATTCTCCTTAACCACAATTGGCTTGAAAATGGGAAAGGATTCGTACTTTTTAATCCTTTCTTTTAAAACATCCTCTTCAATCTTTAAAAGACGAGATATTTTCCGGCAGGATTTATCGAAATCTTTGCAATTTTCTCTAATGATGGAAACTTTGAAAGAGGCTTTGTTATCAGCCAGAATGGCCTCCCCTCTATCCTTAATCAATCCTCTTTGAGAAGGCAGGACGATTTCTCTCATCCTATTGGCTTCGGATTGTTCCCAGTATTTTTTATGATCTAGGACCTGAATTTTCCAAAAATTAAGCAGCAAAAAAACGGTTAATACTTGGATAAGGATAAATATTTTCTTGGATCTTCTTAAAACGAGAATAAGATCCTCATAAATCTTGTTGTTTTTCATTGATAAAACTGGGATCTACTCCTTTTGAACTTTCTCAAAAAAGAGAACAGAATGCTTCCCACCAGAGCAGTACCTAAAGGCTGAAAAAAGATCAATCCTCTTCCTGTATTTATGCTTCCTGAAAAAATAAAAGAGTAAAGCAAAGCCCATAGAATGAATTCAAAGCTGATCAAAAAGAAGATAAAGACGAAGCTACGCAAAGGAGGATGGACATCTATTTTTTTTGCAACGTATCCTGCCGTGAACCCGGCAACTGTTTTCACCAAGCCTGCTACTCCAAAAACTCCCAAAGAAAAAGAGTCTTGAATAAGTCCACAAAACGCTCCTAAACAGGCACCAAAAATTTCATTTTTTTCTACGGCAAAGTAGATGACAACCAAACTAAAAACATTAAATAGCAGAACTAGAGAAGGAGAGATTTTGTTCAGAACTGTATAAAGTATAAAAGCAATGATGATTCCAAGAGAAACCTTAACAAAGTTTTTCATTAAAGCTAATTCTCAAAAAATTTCCATCGGATCTCTCATAATGACGGCCACCTTATCCAAATGCCGAATATCAAAATAAGGTTCAACTTTTATCTGTTTAAAAAGAGAAGTGCTCGTGGTTATGGAAATAATTTTACCCACTTTGATTCCAGATGGAAAGAGACCATCCTTGCCTGAGGTGATAATATCTTCTCCCTCATAAATATCCTCAGTTGTTACATGGATATACTCTAGAAAACAGTATCCCTTACCATCGCCACTCAGAATACCCATGACTTCTTTCTTCTGAGAAAAAACAGCAACTCCGCTATCGTTGTCAGTGATCAATTGAATTCTAGATTCTTTTAAGGCCACGGGGTCTATAATTCGTCCCACTAAACTTCCATTTTCATCTAGAACAACCATGTCTTTCTTAATGCTATCCAGAGAGCCCTTATTTATAACCGCAGATTTATAAAAATTACTGGCATCAAGACCTATAACTTGAGCTGCCAAAATATTCTCATGAAGCCTTAAGAGACTCTCCTCTATCTCTTTCTCGCTCTTCAAGTTTTCAAGAGCATTCCTTAGAAGGTTATTCTCCTGTCGGAGAAAAAACATCTCTTCTTTCATCTTTTGATTCTGACTCTGGACATTTTGGAGGTAAAAATAATTCTTCCAGAGGTTTCCTGCTGATTGGAAGAAGGAAAGAATCCCATGCTGGACAGGAGAAAAAATGGAAAAAACCGCCCTTTCGAAATAATTCTTCCCATAACCCAGCGGAACCTGAGTTGAAATCAATATCAACTGAAAAAAAATTAGAGCTATGAGGACTAAAAGACTCTTTCTCTCTTTAAGGAAAAGGGGCATGAGATTTAAATTGAATTATATTATAGAAATCTTTTTCAGAAGGTCTAAATCATCGAGCATTTTGCCAGCACCAATAACAACCGTGGCCAGAGGATTATCAGTGATAAAAACTGGCAATTTGGTTTCCTCGCGTATACGTTTGTCTATATTTTTAAGGAGAGCGCCTCCCCCTGTTAAAATAATGCCCCGGTCAATGATGTCCGCTGATAATTCCGGAGGAGTTTTTTCAAGGGCGACTCTTATGGCATTGACAATTAAAGAAACAACATCTTCGAGCGCTTCCCTTACTTCCTGGTCATCAATTATAATTGTTTTGGGGATTCCTTCTCCTAAATCTCTTCCTTTTATCTCTACTGTCATTGGCTCATCCAAGGGGTAAGCTGAACCTATCTCCATTTTAAGTTGTTCAGCGCTTTTCTCTCCAATGAGCAAATTATATTTTTTCTTAAGGTATTGGATGATAGCCTCGTCCATTTCGTTCCCAGCAATCCGTATGGAATGATTAAAAACGATCCCGTTCATAGAAATGACTGCGACATCGGTCGTTCCTCCCCCTATATCCACGATCATATTTCCTGTTGGCTCAGAGATGGGAAGGTCAGCACCAACAGAAGCTGATACTGGCTGTTGGACAAGGTATACTTCGGATGCTTTTGCCCTCATGGCCACATCCTTAACTGCACGCCTCTCTACCTGAGTAATTCCCGTCGGAATCCCGATAACTATCCTCGGTCTAATCAAAAAGACTCGGTTGTCTGTGGACTTCTTAATAAAATAGTCAAGCATCTTTTCCGCAATCTCAAAATCTGCAATGACTCCATCTCTCATTGGTTTGATAGCCAGCAAGTCAGTCGGAGTTTTCCCTAGCATCTCCTTTGCTCGCGTACCTACAGCTTCCACTTTGCCAGTCCCTTTGTTAACGACGACGATAGAAGGCTCTTGAACAACAATGCCTTTGCCCTTTAAATAAACCAAAGTGTTGGCAGTCCCAAGGTCAATAGCTAAATCACAAAAGAGCCTTTCTCTAAGTGCGCTCAACAGACTCATCTTTATACCTTTCTATTACAGGTATTGTTTAACATAATTTCCCTTCTCACGCAATAAAAAAATGGGCGGGATCAGGCCTTGTCATGGGGAATGGATCATCGGGATCAGGCCTTGTCATGGGGATGCCTAAAAATATAAGATAAAAAAAGGGATAAAAAAAGGGGACAGGCTACTTTTTCAGAAAGAAAGAGGACGGTCTCTATTTGTAGACAGAAAATCGGAAAAAGTAGCCTGTCCCCTTTTTTCTGTCCCCTTTTTTTTATTTTTTCTTGACTTTTTTCTGTTTAAAAAATATATAATCAAAAAAACCACGCATAATAACTTGAGGAGGTGGATATGAGCGATGAATACAGGCCCTATGTTTCCCCAGAGCAATCGATGAAAGAAATATCTTTCAAGGCCATTCTCTTGGGAATTATAATGGCCATTGTCCTCGGTGCTGCAAACGCCTATTTAGGTCTTATGGTAGGGATGACGGTGGCAGCCACTTTTCCAGCAGCTGTTATCGCTATGGCAGTCCTTCGTCCATTCAAGGGGACAATTTTAGAAGAAAATTTCGCAAGGACTACTGGCGCAGTAGGAGAAGCTCTAGCAGCAGGAGCTATATTTACGATTCCTGCCTTTCTTATGACCGGAGTGTGGGTAAAATTTGATTTTGTAAAATCCTCTATGCTCATGCTTGTAGGGGGAATTTTAGGAGTTTTCCTCATCATTCTTGTCAGACGCACCTTGGTTGAAGATGCCGAGCTTCCCTTCCCAGAAAGTGTTGCCTGTGCAGAGATGGTCAAGACCGGCCAGAAAGCAGGCTCAAGCGCCTCATACATGTTCTGGGCAATGGGTCTGGGAGGTCTTATTGAATTCTTTACCAGCGAGAACGGCATCAGAATAATAAAACCTTTTGCCAACACTGTATTCAAAATTCCCGGTTTATCTCGCACCACGTATCTCAACGATGATAATGTTGAAGTCTTTAAAGCTTCACCGATGAAAGGGAGAATGTTTATAGAATCACCAGCAGCCAATGCTGCTATGACTGGAGTCGGTTACATAATCGGACCAAAGTTAGCCGCCCTTACTTTTTCTGGAGGAGTACTGGGATGGCTCTTCCTGATGCCTATACTGCTTTTCATTAGTGGAGAATTAGGTAACATTGTCTCTAATTTCGATGGGAACTGGACTGATATGGCTATCTCAGCTTACAATGCTCAGATTAAACCCATTGCAGTTGGAGCCATGCTTGTGGGCGCATTTTATACGCTCTTCAGGATGAGAAAAAGCCTGATTGCAGGAATCGGTCGCTCCATCACTGATGTTAAAAAAGCACGATCTGGAGTCACAACAGATACACTCAGGACTGATACAGACCTGCCTTTTCCTTCCATCATAATCGCCATTATAGCTCTGATCATACCAATGATCTTTCTCTACAACATCTTCACCCATAACATAGGTTCCTCTTTCATATCTGCCATAGTGATGATAGTCATGGGTCTTCTTTTTGCTGCTGTGGCAGGCTATCTTGTGGGTATAATCGGGTCCTCTTCCAACCCGATTTCTGGTCTTACCTTGACCACGCTGCTTATCGCTGCCTTGATGATGGTTCTCATGAGACAGACCGGAGATGAGGGCATAAAGGCTGTATTGGGTGTTGCAGCAGTTGTATGTTGTGTGGCTGGTGTGGCCGGAGATATGATCCAAGATTGGAAAGTGGGACATATTCTAGGTGGTACTCCCTG
>CAYUXD010000181.1:0-5437 GCA_964448655.1 uncultured Eubacteriales bacterium | reverse complement strand
GATGTAAATTATAAAAATCCGGAGTTTAATTATTTTACAAACATGAACTATTCGGGCAAAAATTATCTGTTAATCTTGGCAAAAATAAGGGCAGCTCCCAATTTTCTTTAGGTCTGCTATTGTGGCCTATTTATTGCGGTTGTATAATAAAAAATGTAGAGATCAGTACTTGAGTCGTGCAGGGAAGATATGGTAAAGATTCCAGGAAAATCAGCCTCCTTCTAGAATCGTCCAAAAGGAGATCTGTTTGAAAAAAGCACTCGTTATGCTTTTTACGGCAGTCATAGCATTAATCTCGCTTCTTTATGGATTTCAAGAAAAACAACAATTGTTCCCGCCTGAAAAGCACGAAGTCGAAGTTCGTCTGATCATGGTTGACGTTATTGTTACCAAAGAAGGAACGTTCGTAAAAGATCTAACCAAGGAGGATTTTGAACTCTTTGAGGATGGGATAAGAGTCCCTATAAATTCCTTTGAACTCGTAAGCTTCGATAAGAAAGATTTAAAACTCCCGGAAGAAATGGCAGAGGGAAAATTGTCCGCTCTTCCCCAAAACAGGATTGTTGTCATATTTGACGCCATCAATTCCTGGAGAAGAGAAATCATAAAAGGAAGCGAGAAAATAATCGATGAGCTGGTTTCTATCGCCAAGCTCGGGAATGAAGTTATGGTTCTCCAGCTCAGAGAGAGAAAGGGAATGGAAATTATCCAACCTTTTACCCTGAATGAGGAGCTTATTAAAAATTCTGTTGAAAAAGCCGCGGGAAGTATTTGGAGATTAGACACTGTTATCGAACCTTCATATAAAGCTCAGGTTGGAAGCGAAAGCAGGGCCGGCAGTCCGCAGGAAATCATAAGGCAGCAAGAAACTGATAACCCGTTTGAGGAAATATATGCCGAGGATATGCAGAGAATATATCACATGAATACGGAAATGAAGAGGTTTGAAAAGACAATGGGGGGGATTTTAGGCGCCTGTAACATGATCAAAAGCTTGCCCGGGAGAAAATACATGTTGCTCATAAGTGCCGGCATCCCAGATCTTTCCCCACCCGATATGTTTCCCAACATCCTTAGCGGCATCCTTACCAAGAGATTAGATGATGCCTATCGAAATAAAAGTTTTGGAAAAAAGGAAGGTGTAAAAATATTCGATCCTTTCAACATACTCGATAAAAAAATATTCAAGGATGGAGCAGAAGTCATCACCGAATTAATTCGTTTTGCCAACGCTCATAACATCTCTATCTACTCTTTAGACTGCGGCACATATGTCAAGCGACTCTATTCAGGCGCCTCAGCAGAAGCTTTCCAGAAAAACGAAATGGCTCGAATCTATTTCAGCGAAGGAGATAACATAAGGAAAGTCCAGAATTTAAGGTGGATATCTGAAGATACCGGTGGTGATTCATTACGGGGAGCCGATAAATTTGAAGAGTTTCGCAGAGTCATAAGCAGGGATTTAACCTATTATTACCAACTGAGTTTCTATCCCCAGAGAGGGAAAGCAGACGACGAATACCACAAGATAGACGTCAACGTTAAACGTCCCGGTGTTGATACCAGATTCAGAAAAGGCTACACGGATTATTCGAAAAAAGAAACAAATAAAATGCTTCTTGTCACAGCTTTTTATAATCCATCCCTATACAGAGAATTACCTTTTAAAGCAGATCTCATTCCTTTCTTAACAGAATCGGGAAAATATGAGCCCTGGATCAATATCGCTCTACCCGCAAAAGAGTTATTCAGAGACAGATTCGTTGAGTATGCGCCTAAATTATTTAACCTCCATGTCTGGATTAAAGATAAAAATAATGGTGAAAAAGGGTATGGAGGTAAAATCAATATTGGATTGAACATCAATCCTTCCTTCCTGGATTTTTTAAAGAACATTGACTATCTAAGCTACCACTTTAAGGGTCCAGAGTTTAATTTCGGCCAGCATGAATATCAGACTATTTTTGCCCTTTTTGACCCCCAAACAAATGAAATCGGAACATGGGAATCGTCTCTCTTCGCTCCTGTGCTCAAAAACAACGATGAGCGCTTGATCATAAACTGCGTTTTAGGTGATACAGTTTCGAATTCTAAAAAAGTTAAAAAGACCTTTTCGCTCTCTAATAAGGATGGAAGTCTTGAGTATGACCAGATCAAATTTTTTCCAAAAGTGACGAACCAATTCAAAAAGTGGGAAGGTGCTTCTGTGTTTATGCAGCTTTATCTTCCGCGTGGAAAAACAAAGATACAGCCAGAATTCCTGCTTCTTGGTGAGGATAGGCGACTTCGCCCTCTTCCGAAAGTGCTGCTTTCAGAATTCTGGAACGAAAAGCTGCAAGTCTGGAGCTCGATCTTTAAGCTTGATCTCGACCAGGGGATCCTTGGAGAAGGCTCTTTATACGTAGAAATCCCTGAGTCTGAAGAAGGATCAGTATTAAGTAAAGAAATGAAACTGACCATAATACGCTAGGAACTTTGGGAATAGAAATTATCATAAATAGTCTTTATCCTGCCTGGAGCTAATTCTCCTGATTTAATCATTCTTATCAAGAAATCGCGGAATTTTTCGCCTTTTTGATTGAATTTTTTCTTTTTCATAACACAGTAAAGAGCGGCAGCAAAAACATGCATCCCCTCATCAGCTTCTCGCCATCTCTTATGTGCTTCGACTTCAAGGTCCAGTTTCTCATTAATAATCTGTTCAAGCGCTTGAACACAATCTTCTTCGATAAAAGTCTCAAAGGAATTGTAGCCGTAAGAAGGATTGTGATTCAAAACTTTAGCCATTAAAAATTCATCTTTTTTCAAGAGATAAATGACTTTTTTCAGCTCGCTATCGGAAGCTAAATCATAGGGCGAATGCATCATTTCGTGAATGGCGTTCCTCAATACAACTTCTAAGGGCCAGGCTACATTTGTTAGATAGCAGGTTCCTGTAATTTTAATTCCATGAGGCTTGGAGAAATAGAGAATATAAGCAGTAATCTTATGCGAAGGAAGCTTGAAGCCTAAATGGGCTTCCACTTCGCCTGTGATATTATATTTTGGCAGTTCTCCTCGAATTTGCCTTATTGTCTCATTGACTTGGGGAAGAATGTATTTTTTCCAGTAGGATTCAAACTGAATCTCCTTCAGGAATATCAAAACTGTTTTTAAATCATTTCGAACTGATTCATACAGGCGCCAGCCGCCATCCGTATAGTAAGGAGTTTTTTTTAGATTTTCCTGCATGGATTCGCTATTCTCTATTGTCATCAACATATCATCTATTGTTTTGTCTTCAACGGCTGAGAAATAGAGACAAAAAAAAACAGAAATGATGCCTCGCCTCTCGTCTTTTATTTTTCTTTTCAAGTTGGATAAAGCCTTTTTCACCGGCTTTTTGAGCGCTTTTTCGAACTCCTCATATTCGGACTGGTAGTGTTTTAGGTAGAATGAGTCTGCCGTCAATGTATTAAGGAAGCAAAGCATATCGTATTTGAAGGAAGGTTCGATCTGCCAATCTGTTAAATAATGTATTCGAACTTCTTCTTGATTCGATTCTCTGTATGCTTCTGTCGTGACGTGGCCCGTCAATATCAACGGGACTAAACAGCAGAAAATAATTATTGACGCTATGGGTAGTAAAGCATCTAAAAACCTCATAATCTAACTGTATGCTATCTTAATGCTAATTAAGAACTCTTAGTTCTTATAATTCATCTTTTTTCAGAGTATCATAAATTACTTGTTGAAGATTCTTTACAAATTCCACTTTTTCAGATTTTGAAGGATTCGCGTTTTTGAAAAATAATGCGGGTAAAAACTCAACAGTAAGACAAGGCTTCTCGTAGTTTTTTATCTTAGACAGATTTAGAAGCCACCTTATGGCCTTATAAACAAATATTCTATCCGTCACATAATGCCAATAAGTCTTTTGGCAGACCATAGGTTTTTCCTTTACAACACCAGGCACGATTTTTACTATCTTCCCCTGCCTGTAAAGCCAGCTCGCCAGTGTGGGAACTACGGTATTGTAAACAGGATTTTCAACAGTCTCATATGTCTTGCCTGCGCTGGGCGCAATCGCGAGAGGGATATCATCTTGAAGGGTCTCTATACATTCATGCAAAGCTTGCTTATTAATTCTTTGTTTTTTGAGCTTCTCTTCCTCTGTGGTAGGGTCGTTTAGCTCTACGCCAATTGAGCCATATCTGTTTGTCTGGGCAATCACCCACCGTGCTAGGTAATATACGAATTTATTACAGCATAATTTTGTTAAGCGGTTCTTATTTAACTTTCTTTGTACCCGCTGAGGAAAAATAGCATCTTCAATATCTCTCCTTAGCCTCGGCAAGTATTTCTCGTGTGTAAGTGTGATATCACCTAAGCCCCTTATATTGGGTTGTGATGGAGCAGCCACCATCAAAAAGAATCCTTCGGTTCGTCTGGTTATATGATTGTGGGCATAGATTATTGGTCCTTCCTCGGGAATATTTTCCAATCCTACGGTTTTTGGCTTGGGACATATAGGAATGGTTCTTACTAGGCTTCTTAGAGTGTTGTATGAGAAAGTTATCATCTCTCAGACAAAAAAATCCTTTTTATTTTTGAACCTTAAAAATTTTTCTCATCATTAATCTTCCCCTTTTTTTATTTTACTTTTTTTTTCTTGATTTTTCTACCGATAATTTAAGTTACCCTAATTTAGAGGCCTATTGAGATTAAAAGAGGCTTTTGGAAAATAGCCTCGCCGCCCGACTCTGTCCGATTCCCTTGCCTGGCGAAGGCTGTATGGTGAAAAAACCGTGAGAAAGGCTGAGCGGGCATGGTTTCTCTCTGAAGGAGAGGAGAGCGAAGCCTTGAGAATAAATGGGTCAGGCCCCATTTTCTGCTGTTATGTCCTCAAGTTGAGAATGTCCTCTTTCTTACAAAATGTAAAAATGGGGCCTGTCCCCATTTATTCTGCGGCGGCTGTGTAACTCACCGGGGCAAGAGCAACGTGTTTTAGAACCATACAGCCTGAGCGTTTCAGCATTAGGTTATAAGGGGTAATGGTTTAAGAGGGATAATATTTAAAAAGGTTGGTATTTAAGAGGGATAATATTTGTAAGGGGGAGTATTTATAAGGGATATTATTTGAAAGGAGTAATATTTATAAAGGATTAAACATTAAATTTAATAGACACTGTTCGCTGGATATGCTCTCTAAAGCTGAAAATAGAGGGATTCAATTATCTGTTTCTTTTTTTATCAGGCGGCTTCCAGACATCTATTTCCTCGATCGCACCAAATACATTCTTAAAGATGATCTTGGCGGTTCTTTCCTCCTCTCCCTGTTCTTGCTCAAAGATCACTACTTTCTTGAGGAATCCCCTGTATTTAAAATATTCTTTCGCTTTAATGCTTGCTTCTCTCCAAGAATAAGCCTCTTTATCTTTAAAGACAGGGGACTCGG
>CAYUXD010000180.1:0-5443 GCA_964448655.1 uncultured Eubacteriales bacterium | reverse complement strand
CTCTCAACGGCAAGATCGGCCAATCGTGCCAGAGAGGTTGGAATGAGAAAAGTTTTGGGCTCACATAAGAACCAGCTTATAAAACAATTTTTAAGCGAATCGATAGTCATATCTATCATCGGGCTAATGTTAGGGGTCGTATTGGTTAATTTAGCGCTTCCCGCGTTCAATAGGCTGGCTGGCAAAGAATTCGATTCAAGCCAATTAATGAATTCAACTGTATTGCTGGGATTGTTGGGAATTATTATTGTTACGGGAGTTATTGCTGGAAGTTTTCCTGCATTTATTCTATCGGCTTTTGATCCGGTCGCGGTGCTTAAAGGGAAACTAAGCTCGGCTTCAAGGAACATCTCATTAAGAAAAATACTGGTAGTTGTTCAGTTTTCCATTTCTATTTTTATGATTGCAAGTATCCTGACCATTATAAGGCAGTTGGATTATATGAAGAATAAAAATTTAGGTTTCAATAAAGAGCACATGGTAGTTGTTCCCTTTTTTGGCGACAGGAGAAACGAAGAGAATGCCGGGAGATACGATGCATTGAGAAACAAGATACTGCAAAATCCCAGCGTGGAATCAGCTTCATTTTCAATAGATATTCCCGGCGGAGATATGGGATACGATGCTTTTTTGCCTGAAGGGAAAAGCAGTGAAGAAACATTAAGAGCTATGAGGTATTGGGTTGGTTTTAACTTTATAAAGACCTGTGGAATGGAAATTATTATGGGGAGAGATTTTTCTGAAGACTTCTCTACAGATGCAGGTCAAGCGGTCATCATAAATGAAAAAGCGGCAGCAGCACTTGGTTGGGGAGATGATGTTATAGGCAAACAATTAATTAATGTCTCGCGGGACAACAGGCCAGGAACTATTGTTGGCGTGGTAAGAGATTTTCATAGTGCTACCATGAAAATGAAAATTAGCCCTGTCGTTATAGCTCTTGAGCCGCGATTTTTCGCTTTTATATCTGTTAGAGTACGTCCTGATAATGTCTCAAATACTCTAACTTTCTTAGAAAATAGTTTAAGGGAGATTTATTCGGAGAGGGAATTTGACTTCAACTATTATTTTATCGATGATGATTTCAGGAGCAAATATCCGGAAGAAGATAAGATCCAGGAAATATATTTAACTTTTGGATTCATCGCAGTTTTTGTTGCCTGTCTTGGTCTTTTTGGACTAGCATCCTTTACTATAGAGCAGCGCACCAAAGAAGTTGGGATCCGCAAAGTACTAGGAGCTTCAATTCGTGAGGTAGTCTTGCTGCTTTCTAAAGAATTCGCTAAATGGGTCCTTGTTGCAAATATAATCGCTTGGCCGTTGGCTTATTATATAATGAGCAAATGGCTTGAGAATTTTGCCTACCGTGTCAGTATAAGATGGGACATTTTTATTTTTTCGGGTATGATTGCATTTGTAATTGCTTTGTTTACTGTAAGCTTTCATTCTGTTAAGGCGGCACACGCTAATCCTGTGGACGCGCTTAAATACGAGTAATAAATCCTAAGGCGTTCCTCGGAAAACAGGATAAAAAATGATTGGCTATGAGAGATATTCATAATTCAAAGGTTAAGACTTCTTAATTCAAAAAATTGAAAGAGTTTGTGACCAAAATGTGACTGGTGATAATGGAAAAGAAACCCATCAAAGAGGCATTGAATTCAAGCTGACCTAATTATAAAATGTGGAGGCAAATTTTAGTTACAATTTTAGAAAAAGTGAATACTTTCGGTTCTTAGCAAAGCGAAAATTTCCGGTTTGCTGGATTTTGCTAGTCCACATTCCGTTATCTTCATTCATACCGTAACAGCTCCACCGGATTAGACCTGGCGGCCTTGACTGTTTGGTAGCTCACTGTCAGCAAGGCTAAGAAAAGAACAACAATAAAAGCAAGGAAGAAAGACCAGACAGATATACTCGTTTGATAGGCAAATCTTTGAAGCCATTTGTTCATGAAATAATAGGCAATGGGCCAGGCGAAGAAGTTGCTTAAAACAATCCATTTAGTGAATTGCTTTGACAGGAGAAAGATGATTCCTGTTTCAGTAGCTCCTAGAACTTTGCGTATGCCGATTTCCTTTGTACTCTGTTCAGCGACAAAGGCTGCCAAGCCAAACAATCCTAAACTTGCGATGATGATTGCCAGGAGCGAAAAGGAGAAAAATATCTTTCCTGTTCTCTGCTCGGATTGATAAAGCCTGGCAAAATGATCATCGAAAAATTCGTACTCAAAGGCCTGATTTGAAGCAAATTTTCGCCAGGTGTTCTCCAAAAAGGTCATCGTTTCTCTGATATTTTCGGATTGAACACGCACAGAAACAAATCTACCTCTTCCCTCGGGTCTGAAAAGATAAACGATCAAGGGATTAATTTGGTGATGCAGGCTATTAAAGTGAAAATTTTTCATGACACCGATAATCGTAAAAGTTTGAGATTGATCTTGAGTGGGACCGAGAAGCACAATTTGCTTGCCGACGGGATCTGTTAAGCCGAGATCTTTCACCGCTGCTTCGTTGATGACAGCGCTTTGCTGGTCAGCCTGTCTTCCTTCCTCATAATACCGCCCGGCCGCCATTTCGATCTGGTAGGTTTCGACAAAATACGGGTCACTGCTGTATGTCCAGAGAAGATGTGTTTCTTCACCTGTGGCGCCAGCCATTTTGTGAGCTGAATTCCCGAATTCGTTCCCGATCAGATTACTGGTGTTGGTGGCGTTGATAACATTCGGATTTTTCAAGAGTTCTTGCCTAAACGCTGAGACCTGATTTCCGATATCATCTGTTTTCTTAACAATCACAATTTGTTCCTTGTTGAAACCTAAATTCCTGTTCTGAATGTATCTTAATTGTTGAGACACAATGACTGTTCCAACTATGAGAACAATCGAAACAGTAAACTGGAACACGACCAGGACATTGCGCATGCTGGATTTTTTACTTCTTCCCGCCATCTCTTTCTTCAGGACGACTACAGGGTCGAAAGACGCAAGGAAGAAAGCTGGATACGTGCCAGCCAAGACCCCGATGAATAAGACCAATCCCAGCAGAAAAGGAATAGTTAACACATTCTGGAAATAAGGAACCGCCAGCTCTTTTCCTGTTATGTTGTTAAAGAATGGGAGGAGGAATTGGATGGCTATTAAAGCGAGAAGCACAGCAAAGAAGCTCATGATTGTGGTTTCTGATAGGAACTGCCGAATCAGTTGGCCTCTGTTGGAGCCTACAGTTTTTCTAATGCCGACTTCCCTCGCCCGGTTTGCGGCTCGAGCTGTGGCTAGGTTCACAAAATTGATGCAGGCAACAAGAAGTATTCCTATGGCGATAATGGAAAAAATATAGACATAGGCGATATCTCCATTTGGCTCCAGCTCATAGTCAAGATGCGAATGCAGGTGTATTCCAGTCAGAGGCTGAATGAAATAACTCCAATCGCCTCCAGATTCAAAAAACTGTTCCAAGGTGATGCCCGCGGCAGCCTGTATTTGTGGGCCTACATACTTTTTGACTAGCTCAGCCAGTTTGGCTTCGAAAATTTCTGGAGAGGTCCCTTCTTGCAAAACTAAGTAGGTGTAATAACTATTACTCACCCAGATAGGAGACCGGCTGTCCTCATAGGTGACGAGAGCAGCTAAAAAATCATAGTGAAAATGGGAATTGCGGGGGACGTCTTCTACCACACCGGTGACTAAATAATCCCTTCGTTTGTCTGCGTTAAGGCTTTTCCCGACAGGATTTTCATCCCCAAAATATTTTAAGGCCATGGAACGAGTAAGAACAATCGTATTGGGCTGAGCAAGGGCTGTTTTGGGATCACCCTTGATAAATGGAACCGTGAATACGTCAAAAAAGGACTGATCGACCCAGAAGACCTTTTCTTCACTGAAAACCTTGTCCTCATACCGGAAAACCGGAAAACCAAAATTCCTAAGCCGGGTTGCAGCAGTGACCTCAGGATATTCATTGACCAGAGTTTGAGCCATGGGTGAGCAGGTGACAACCCCACGAAACAGAATGTTGTTGATAAAGCCTCGAATTCCGACTCGATAGATCTGATCTGCTTTTTCATGATATTGGTCATAGCTTACTTCATCCAGAACAAAAAGGACGATTAGGAGGCAACAGGCCACTCCAATGGCCAGACCGAAGATGTTGATAAAGGAAAATCCCTTATGTTTTAGAAAATTTCTTAATGCAGTCTTGATGTAGTTTTCAAACATGATGCCCTCCACAGCAGGGGAAATAGAGTTGCTGTCGAATTATAATGAATCATAGCTCTTTTATGTTCAATACGAATTTTGCGGGAATTTCGTTCACTTTGGGATTGCCCGGGATACACAAAGGATGCACCTAATGGCTACTGCAGCTTAGCCACCCTCTTCCTGGCATCTTCAACTTCAAGAAAGTCAGAGTCAGCGTTTTTCCAGTAATAACTTAAGCTCCCCATCAATCGTCTTCTCTATGTCCTGTATGATATCGCCGGGCTCTCCTCCAGAGAACTCTTTATATAAATGTGGAATATTCATTTCTGTTCAATTACGGACACTAACTGTTAATAAATGATACATGCATGTTTCATGGCTGTTAGAAAATCCCAAGAAGATGAAATTGGCATGTTATTTGCTAATATAAAATGATAAAGGAGACATAGATGAGATTAAGAACAAAAATTGCGATATTTTTAGTGGCTGTATTACTCACGTTTGTCGGGTTTAACCTCATTGCTTTTTCACCAGCAGTGGATTTATTAAAACTCAGAAAAGAAGCTGGCAATGAAATCATAGCCAATGTTCTGGCTAAGGAAGAACCAATAACCAAACATTCCGGCAGTTCATAAGGACGAGGCTCTTATGATAAAAATACTTAGGAGCGAAATCATCAAAATCTGGGATTGGTTGGTAATTGATTTTGAGAAGCTGATGCTCTCCACTTCCAAAGGCAGATTAAGCCTTCAGACTCAACCGATTCCCATCCTTTAAAAGGCTGCGGTTTCTCCCAGACGAGTAAACCGTAGCCTCTTTTTTTTGCTTTTCTAGCTTAAATTATCTCCCATAAAAACAATCCTTACCGAAATTACCCTATCTAATCTAATTATTCAGAGGTCTCAGACTTCTGATGTTATACTGAAATATGCCTCTAAAATATAAGAACTTGGTTTTGGGGGGGGACATCAAATATCGTCCGATTTTTCACAATTTCCAGCCACTGACAACCCGAAATGAGAATATCACACCCAAAAAAGCGGCGACGTCAACAGCCTAAAAAGAGAAAAAAACAACAGAGACTATCAAATACGCAGCTATACAGATAGACACCGCCCTTGAATCGCCAAAAAGCAACTACAGCGGCTCTCAGAAATATTCACTCCATTGCTCAGCCGCCACCAGGAGTTCCTGCTGAATGAGTTGAGAGGGAGGCGGCCGTTCAGCTTCAAAGGTCAGTTTGAG